>JAZQZW010000145.1:0-12279 GCA_045634285.1 Oscillospiraceae bacterium | reverse complement strand
TGAGTTTTGTAACAGTATGCAGTGACTTTTCTTTGGTCAAACTTTCTTTACAAAGAAAGTTTGGGTATTCTTTTGTAACTTTTCTTGTACAAGCAAGAAAAGTTAAGCAACCAAAATAAAGCGGTAAATTAAAATTTATCTGCCAATAAAAAATTTCTGCATAAGCTTTGGATACGCAGGATAAGTTGCATTGACTTTTTTATTTTTCGGTGTTATAATTTACAGGTAAAACATATTTTGGAGGGATTTTCTTGAAATCCGATTTTTTAAAGGGAATGTATCATGGCATACCGATTGCCCTCGGATATCTTTCAGTATCATTCGGTTTTGGAATAATGGCTGTGAAATCGGGGCTTTCGGTTCTGACAGCAGTAATAATATCGGCAGCAAATCTTACTTCGGCAGGGCAGGCGGCTGCTATCGGAATTATAGCTTCAGGCGGTGCGCTTGTGGAAATGGCTCTTACTCAGCTTACAATTAATATCAGGTATTCACTCATGTCGCTGACGCTTTCACAGAAGCTTGATAAGTCGTTTACATTTCCGAAAAAGCTTATAGCTTCTTTTGGTATTACAGATGAAATTTTTGCGGTTGCCACATCACGTACCAAAAAGCTTACACCATCTTATATGTACGGGCTGATTTTAACTCCGTTTATCGGTTGGACGCTGGGAACCTTTCTTGGTGCATGGGCAGGAGAACTGCTGCCGTCGTTTATAGCAGATGCTATGGGTATTCTGCTTTACGGAATGTTTATAGCAATTATTATTCCGCCTGCACAAAAGGAACGCAAGGTGCTTGTAGTGGTGGCAATTGCAGCGGCAATAAGCTGTTTGCTTAAATTTTTTGTTCCATCACTTTCAGGAGGCTTTGCTGTTATTATAAGTGCAATAATCTCATCTGTACTTGGTGCATTGTTATTTCCTATCGAAGAAAAGGAGGTATCGGAATGTCAATAGCAATTTATATAATCGTTATGGCCGGGGTTACATATCTTATAAGAATGATTCCTTTTACCTTTTTTACACGTGAAATCAAATCAGTATTTTTCAAAAGCTTCCTTTACTATATTCCTTATGCTGTGCTTAGTGCCATGACGTTTCCCTCAATCTTTTTCAGCACAGGAAATACGGTTACGGCAGCAGTAGGAACTGTGGTTGCACTTGTTCTGGCATTTTTCAATCTTCCGCTGATAGTTGTAGCACTTGCTGCTTCAGGCTCAGCTCTTGTAACCGGCTTTATTATATAGTGTAACTTTTTGGCAAATTATTGACATACTGATTATTTTTTAACAGATTTGTGAAGAAAATACTTGATTTTCCGGGCGGAGTGTGATATAATATATTTGTTCGTTATACGGAGATGTATCGAAGTGGTCATAACGAGAACGACTCGAAATCGTTTGGGCGGTAAAACGCTCCGTGGGTTCGAATCCCACCATCTCCGCCATAATTTTCGAGGCAGGCATTGTATATGTCTGCTTTTTTGCATAAAAACTGGAATTTGTAAAAGATTTTGATTTTATTAAAGAGAAGGGCTTAAAATGAAAGGAAACTATAAATTTGTGGGTTTTCCTGTTGTGATTGAATCTATATACGATTACGTGCATGAGCAATGTAAGGATTATATCTATGACGGACCTATGAATAATGCAATCTGCATAAAGACAACACAAAAAGATATTGATAACGAACGTAAAAAGGCATTGGAAAATGACCTTATTGAAAAAAGTTCAGACGGTAATTTCAGCGATGACCATCTCGAAAGTCTTGCCATATACCGCAGATTCTGTGATATTATTTATACACAGAATTGTCTGCTACTTCATGGCTGTGCGGTTTCAGCATACGGCAGAGTATATCTGTTTACAGCT
Source organism: Oscillospiraceae bacterium (assembly GCA_045634285.1). Lineage (GTDB taxonomy): Bacteria > Bacillota > Clostridia > Oscillospirales > Ruminococcaceae > Porcipelethomonas. The sequence goes on along the minus strand of JAZQZW010000145.1, from coordinate 10,406 downwards.
GATTCGGGTGTTGGAAAGTCAACACATGCAAGACTGTGGCTTGGCTATTTTGGAAGCCGTGCCGAAATAATAAACGGCAATAATCCTATACTTAAGGTAGAAAAGGATAATGTGTATGTTTACGGTACACCATGGTGCGGCAGAGAAGGTCTTAACAAAAACAAGTGCATTCCACTTCAGGCAATATGCATTTTAAAGCGTGATAATCAGAACCATATCCATGAGATTTCCGATACTGATGCATATGCTGAAATATTAAGACAATGCTATAATTCGTCAGAATCAAAAAACATTTTCAACATCAGAACTACTCTGGGACAGCTTATGAAAATGGTGAAATTTTATACTCTTGGCTGTAATATGGAGCCATCTGCAGCGGTGGTTGCATACGAGGGAATGAAAGCACAGAATGTAATACTTTAATATACACGCACCTGCTGTTATGGCGGGTGCTGATGTATTTAACAACATATTTTACCTGTGCTATTAAAAGTATTAGTGATTTTTGCACAACAAAACAAACTGTTTTTTGTTGAAAAACTGAAAAAATAATATAAATTTTATTAAATCCCTTTAAAGATTTTAAAAAATATTGTATAATAGAAATAGATATGACACGAAAAATAACGTCTGTATCTGTAAAATAATAAAACAAGAAAAAAGACGTTTATAAACTCATTATTTATTTTGTTTTGAGGGAAACGGTGTATAGAATGAATAAGAAAACAGCAAATATTGCTGTGATTGTTTCGGGGATAGACGAAGAATACCAGAACACTATTCTGCAGGGTATACATGAATTCGGCTCGGCACACAATGTCAACATTTGTCATTTTATTGCATACGGGGGTATTTTAAAAAATCATAAATATGACATAGGTGAATTCAATATTTATGAGCTTGCAAATTTTGACCTGTTTGATGGTGTTATTCTTCTGACAAATACAATTTCATCGCCTGCTCTTACGGAAAAAATTGTCGAAAGAGTACGAAAGTCGGGAATACCTGCTGTAAGCGTTGACAACAGGTTTGACGGTTTTTACCACATCGGTATTGATAATTTTTCGGCGATGGAAGGAATTGTCGAGCATATTGTGAAACATCACAGTGCAAAAAAAATCAATTATATTTCAGGACCTGTTGATAATCCTGAAAGCATTTTAAGACTCAAGGCATATAAGAATGTTCTTGAAAAGAATAATATTGCGATTGAGGATGGACGTATTTACAACGGACTTTTCAGAGGTGAAGACGGACGTGAGGCGATACGTACTTTTCTGAGGTCTGACCTTGAATTTCCTGACGCAATTATCTGTGCCAATGATGCTATGGCACTTTCGGCTATTATTGAACTTGAAAAAATCGGAAAAAATGTTCCGGAAGATGTAATAGTAACAGGCTTTGACAGTATTTATGCTGCTCAGAACTATTCGCCTGAAATTACTTCTGTAACACGTCCGCTTAAGCGTTCGGGGGCTCTTGCGTGCAAGCTTATATTCGACCATATAAACGGCGTTGAAAATGAGCAGAGCCATATTCTGCCGACGGAATATATTTTTGCTGAAAGCTGCGGATGTTCAAATCTTTTTATTGATGATATTTCAAAATTCAAGAAAACAAATTACAGAACTCTTGAAGCCTACAACATCTATGTTCCAATGATTAACAGAATGTCATGTGAGCTTGAAGAATGTCTGACATTTGAAGAAAATATCACTGCAATCAAAGAACATATAAAACAGATAAAATGTGATAAATTCTTTATATGCATGTGCTCCAACTGGGATGATGATGTAAATCTTACCGAAAGCAGTTTTTCAGTGGGATATACGGAAAAGGTTACTCCTGTTGTTGCATATATTAACGGGGAGTTTGTTGATTACCTTGAGTTTGCATCAAAGGAAATGCTTCCTGAATTATTCTGCGATGAAGGTGAAGGCAGTAATTATTACTTTATGCCTATTCATTTCCGTGACCATTGTCTTGGATACTGTGTTGTGTGTAATTGCTCATTCCCTATGGAAAGCGCACTCTATCACACATGGGTTATGAATATCAGTAATTCAATTGAAAATATCAGAAAGATAATGTCACTTGACAAGATGGTAAGAAAGCTTGACCAGCTTTCAATTATAGACCCGCTTGTGCAGATTTATAACCGCAACGGCTTCAACAAGAAGGTAAAGACGATTTACAAGAGAAGTATTGCGAAAAAAGAAGATGTCATGATGATGTTTATCGACATGGATGACTTAAAGCTTATAAATGACAAGTTTGGTCATGAGGAGGGTGACTTCTCACTTCATACTATTGCAGATGCTCTTAAATTTGCAACAGATGAAAACAAGGGGCAGATTGCCGCAAGATTCGGCGGTGACGAATTTATCATTTTTGCTACTGGAATGGATAGCGAGAAAGCTGACAGGCTCTGTGAAAAAATACATGAATATCTTGATACTATCAACAAAACAGCGGGTAAGCTGTATGAAATACATGTAAGTACGGGTTATTACATCTCACCATCTGAAGCTACAATTCAGATTGATAAGCTTATATCATGCGCTGACCAGATTATGTACAACAACAAGAAAAATAAAAAGAATAAAAAATAATTCAGATGTTTATATGCCGCCTGTGTCGTACAGGCGGCTGTTTTGTCTGAAAATGGAATTTGTCATAAAGTTGTAAAGTATTTTATGAAAAATGATATTGAAAAAATATACATTGTATTGTATAATTGTTAATGTAGAATCCTGTGTTCAGGAAAATAAAGAAAAGAGAAAATAAAAGAGGTAATAATGTACTATTGCTGTGGAATAACTGATAAAGGAGTCATGGACCATAACGAAGACGCTTATATGATAAATGATAAGGTCTTAACGGAAGGCAGTATTGATTCCATGATAAAACCGCCATTTATGGCGGCTGTTTCTGACGGCGTTTCGGGGGAGAATTTCGGCGAAATTGCGTCAAGAAAATGTCTTGAATTTTTAAGCAGTGTTGATTTTTATTCAGGCACTGACCTTAAAGAAGCTGTTATGAACGTTCATCGTAATTTATACGACTACGGAATTCAGGACAACAAAACAAAAAATATGCAGGCTACCCTGTGTGCACTTGCGATTGATGAAAGAGATAATCTTTACACCATAAACGTGGGCGATTCAAGAATGTACAGATATCGCAGGGGAGAAATAAAACAGATTTCAAGAGACCAGTCACTTGTACAGCTTTTGTATGAGGAAGGAACAATTACTGCTGCTCAGAAGAAAACCCATGTACACAAGAATATTATTTTCCCTGTTATGGGTAATACTTCCTCAGAGCCGAAGCCTGATATACAAAATCTCAATGAGATAATGAAGTACGGAGATTTGATTTTAATCTGCTCCGATGGTCTTTCCGATTATGTTACAACAAGCGAGATGGAGGACATTTTAGACTGTCCCGCAAAGCTTCCGAAGCGTCTTGAAAAGCTTGTAAAGCTCGCAATCGACAACGGAAGTCAGGATAATATAACAATTGTGGCACTTTGCTGTTATGATTAAAAAACAACACCGCTTTGATTTTTCAAAGCGGTGTTTTGTGTTTAAAGAAAATCAAAATGGTCTTTTGCTTCCTGCTGTTTTTTCTTCTTTTTATCCTTATGTCTGACTACGCATACAACAATAATCAGAATAATAATGAAAAGGATACCTCCAATAATTAAAGGCGCAAACATAATAGCCATCAGTGCGATTGTTACTTCTGCATCTTCAGATTCATAACGGGCTTCTTCGCCTTCGTTTACAGCATCAAGAAATTCGCTGATGTTATCATATTCCTTGACATCATCTGACGAGCCGGGAACATAGTCTGAATCAATTTCTTCGTGGTTGAAATAATACTCAATCTGATATGCTATGTCACCTAAAGCCTGCTTGTCAAAAAGAGTTGACAAACCAGCATATTCTGTAGCCTCTATATATGGAGCGTATACGTTGCAGCATTCTGTGAAATCAAAATATATCTCTGTTGCATGTTCGTAATCCTCCATAGCTGTAAGCCATAGGTCAAGTACGGAAGCTGCTGATGTGGCATAGGAAATATAGTACATAGGAGAATCGAAATTATGTGTTATTTCTACCCAGTCGTATGAGTAATAATCCTCAGGTGAATAATCAATGCCGTACTCTTTGCAAAGCTTTGAATATTTTTCATTAAGCTCATCAAGAGTGCAGTCAGGATTTTCGTAGGCATATCTCTGGAATTCGTCAAACAGGCAGCCCTGTGAGATTGAATAAACCATATTGCTGAGAGTATATTTTAAATTTGCATTTCGTTCATCTTCGGAAAAATCTGTGCTTTCATTACATGCAAAAAGAATTTCAAGTCCCTGTGAATGAATTTCACATGTGTCAAGTGAATTTCCGTATATATCCCAGATTGCTGAAGACGGTGCGATATACTCAGCATTCGCATGACCAAATTCATGGACAACAGTTGTAAGGTCGGTAAAATCACCGCATGCTGATATAAACATATATGGTACGGAATATGCAGAAAGTGCTGAAGTAAATGAATCACCTGAACTGTTTATATCATCATTTATTTCGTAAAGATGATGTGTTCTCATATGGTTGAAGTTGTCAAGATAATCCGTGTTGAAATCAGAAAGGAAATCTGAAACAATGTTCATGATTTCTCCTTCACTGTATTGTGTATCAATAAGCTCTGAATCGTACATTTCATCAATAGCTGTGTCATATGTGATTGTTGATAAATCTCCGAATTTATCTTTAACAACATCATAAATTTCTGAAACCTCATCGTATGAGTAGTCTCTTAGGAAAAGGCATGCGTATGCATATTCTGCATAATTGTCATATCCGCTGTTTTCTGCAAGCTTATTTCTTTTCTGTAATATTTCAAGATAAATGTTACCGAGTGTTTCGTTTCTCTTTTCGCTTATCTGTGCAGAAATTTCTGCAAGTTCATCAGAGGAATAGATTGTGTTGTCAAAAAGGTCTGATGCAACCCATGTTTCACCGTCATATTCAACGCTGAAATCATCTTCGGTATAGCTCATGTATTCGTTCACAAGCTCATCTATTTCAATCAAAAGCTGGTCGTTTTCTTCGTCATATTCGCTGTAGTCTTCCTCAAAATCAACATATGTAAACGCATTGATAAGGTCGTAGCCGTTTACATTACGGAGTGCATCTTCAAAACCTGCGTTGTAGAGCCTGCTTACGCAGTCGCCAATATCACTGTTCATTTCAACATAGACAACATCTGAATCACCAAGCTTCTGGTATGCAGAATCATCTGTAACATCTTTGTTGAATTCGATGTAGTAAACTTCATTAAGCGTCTTTACAAAAGAATATTCCTCAACAAGAATTTCTGCATATTCAAGTACATCATCTTCTGTATAATCATCTGGATTTTCGGCGATTTTATTAAGCTGATTTACAGCATTGTCAAAATATTCAAGGTCAATGTTTTGAGCCTTTATCTGAGAATAATCAGGACAGTCCTGCATAAAAGAAGTTTCTGCCGATACACTCAGAGATGCTGAAAAGATTGTTGCTGCCGATAAAAAAGCAGTAGTTATTATTTTAAAATTCATTTGTGTTTCCTTTACTTTCTGTTTTGGAAATTGTTTTGCTTTGAGACTGTGCTTTTGAAGAAGTATTGATGTCTGAAATAACATTCTGTGAAATTTCTGTACACAATCCCGTCATAGCTGTTGCAGCGGTAATTACTGCACCCATAAGCTTTGTTTTGTTCATTTTTATCTCCCATTGGTTTTGTTTTTTACCATATAATTGTATCACGTTGTTATGGTAATGTCAAGAATTTGTGGAAGTGTCATGGGAAAAATCTGACGGTAAAGCGGTGTAAAATAACTTATTATCAAGTATTATTAAGATTAGACTTGCAAAAAGTGATAAAATACGCTATAATATATAGTGAGAAACTTCTATGAAAATGAGAAAGGAGAATGTCGACCTTTTTGGTGCAGACACGGAATTTAATATGGATAAGGATAATGCACTCATATTCCCGGCAGTTGCAATGAGAGGGATTGTATGCTTCCCAAGACTTGTAATGCATTTTGATGTTGCAAGAGAAATTTCAGTAAATGCAGTAAAAGAAGCAGTAAAAGGCAACAGATTTATATTCCTTACAGCACAGAAGGATTCCTTTGTTGATGAACCTACAAAGGATGACCTTTATCAGATTGGTGTTGTCGCAGAAATAAGGCAGACACTAAAAACACCTGATAATATCGTGCGGGTGCTTGTTGAGGGACTTTACAGAGCTAAAATAAAAAAGCTTGTTACAGAAGACGGAATGTTAAAGTGTGAAATCAAAAAGCTTCCTGACTACAGCAGTTCAAAGGATGACCCTATTGAGCTGGAAGCAATTACACGTACTTTAAAGGACATTTTTGAAAGATACTGTGACCTTGTTCCCAAAATGCCACCTGAGCTTATTGCATCTGTTCTTACACAGGACGACCCTGCAAAGCTGTTTGAAAATATTACTTACAATATAAATCTTGGTGTTGATGAAAGACAGCAGCTTCTTGAAGAATCAAGTATTCTTGTAAAGCTTGGTATGCTTTATGCAAATCTGGTGCATGAAATAGAAGTGCTTGAAATTGAAAAGGAAATTCATGACGAGGTAAGACATAACCTTGACAAGCATCAGAAAGAGTATTATCTGAGAGAGCAGATGAGGGTTATTTCTTCACAGCTGGGTGATGATGATTCCCAGGAAGAAGCTTATGAATATATTGACAAGATATATGAGCTTGGACTTTCGGAAAACGATACTGCAAAGCTTGTGAAGGAAGCTGAAAGACTTCTTAAAATGTCATCTTCATCACAGGAGGCATTTGTTATCAGAAACTATCTTGATACAGTTATTGAACTTCCATGGAACAAAAAGAGCAAAATCAAGGTTGACGTGAAAAAGGCAGCTAAAATTCTTGATAAAGACCATTACGGAATGAAAAAGGTCAAGGACAGAATTCTGGAAAGTATTGCCGTTCATGCAATGATGCCTGAGGTAACCGGACAGATACTTTGTCTTGTAGGCCCTCCTGGTGTAGGTAAGACTTCTATAGGACGTTCTGTTGCAAAGGCACTTGGCAGAGAGTATGTAAGAGTGTCTCTTGGCGGTGTAAGAGACGAAGCAGACATCAGAGGTCACAGAAAAACATACGTAGGTGCTATGCCTGGCAGAATTATGACTGCCATGAAAAATGCAGGTACATCAAATCCGCTTATCCTTTTTGATGAAATCGACAAGATGGGTAACGATTTCAAGGGCGACCCGGCATCAGCTATGCTTGAGGTTCTTGACGGTGAGCAGAATAAGGAATTCCGTGACCACTATATTGAACTTCCATTTGATTTAAGCAAGGTAATGTTTATCACAACTGCCAATACACTTGATACTATTCCAAAGCCACTTCTCGACAGAATGGAAGTTATTGAGCTTTCAAGCTATACAAGGGAAGAAAAGTTTCATATCGCAAAAAATCATCTTATTCCGAAACAGCTTAAAAAGCATGGTCTTAAAGTGTCACAGATGAAAATCAATGACGCTGCTCTTTACGATGTTATAGACTACTATACAAAGGAAGCAGGTGTGCGTAACCTTGAAAGAATGGTGGCGTCACTTTGCAGAAAAGCCGCAAAGGAAATCGTTTCGGGTGACAGCGTAAAGGTTAGTTACAACAAGAAAAACCTTGAAAGCTACCTTGGCACAAAAAAATATCTTGATGATGAAAAATCAGACAAGAACGAAGTAGGCGTTGTAAACGGTCTGGCATGGACTTCTGTCGGCGGTGTACTTATGCCGCTTGAAGTTATGGTGCTTGACGGTAAGGGTGAGATTGAAACAACAGGTTCACTGGGTGACGTTATGAAGGAAAGTGCAAAGCTTGCAGTTACCTACACCCGAAGTGTTGCGTCAAAGTACAACATTCCTGAGGATTTTTACAAGACAAAGGATATTCACATTCACGCACCTGAGGGGGCTGTGCCGAAGGACGGACCTTCAGCAGGTGTTACAATGACAACGGCACTTGTATCGGCACTTTCGGGTATACCTGTAAGGGCTGACGTTGCCATGACAGGTGAAATCACACTTCACGGAAAGGTACTTCCTATCGGAGGACTGCGTGAAAAGACTATGGCGGCATACAAAGCCGACATTGGAACGGTTATCATTCCGAACGCAAACAAGGGTGACCTTGACGAAGTTGATGACGCAGTAAAGAACACAACAAAGTTTGTACTTGCATCAAAGCTTGAGGAAGTTCTTGACGAGGCACTTGTAAAAAATTAAGAAAAACAAAGGAGGATCCGATGAATTACAATAAAGCAGAATTTTCGGCGGCTTACGGTACATTTTCCCAGATACCGCCATGCGAAAGAATTGAAATTGCATTTGCAGGACGTTCAAACGTCGGAAAGTCCACACTTATAAATAAAATCTTCAACCGTAAGAATCTTGCAAGAGTCAGCTCGGTTCCGGGCAAGACAGCAACAATCAATTTTTACGGACTTGAAAACGTTTACTTTGTCGATCTGCCTGGCTACGGCTACGCAAAAATTGCAAAGTCTGAAAAAAGACGCTGGTCTGAGCTTATTGAAGGATACCTCAACTCAGACAGGGATATAAGACTTATTTTCCAGCTTATAGATATGCGTCATCCACCGTCGGCAGACGATATTCATATGATAAATTATCTTATTGAATCGGAGCTTCCATTTGTAATTATCCTTACAAAGGCAGACAAGCTTAAAAAAATGGCAAGGCTTGAACGTATGGAAAAATTCAAAGAGGAAATTCCGTGCTTTGAGGATATACATGTAATTCCGTTTTCATCACAGACCTTTGAGGGTGTTGAGGAAGTAAGGGATATTATAGAAGAAATTGCGGCAGATGATGAGCAATCAGACGCTGAAGAAGAAAGGAATGTTTAATATGTTGGTATCTGAAAATCTTGGTGTAAATGAAAAGGGACATCTGACAACAGGTGGAGTTGATACTGTTGAGCTTGCAAAGCAGTACGGCACACCACTTTATGTTATGGACGAAAACTTAATCAGAAAGCATGCAAAAAGCTATAAGGACAGTATGGATAAGTTCTATGGCGGAAACGGTCTTGTGTGCTACGCAAGCAAGGCGTTCTGCTGTAAGGAAATGTGCAGAGTAATGATGGACGAGGGAATCGGTCTTGACGTTGTTTCAATCGGTGAGCTTTACACAGCACACAAGGCAAGAGTGGATTTCAGCAAGGTTTGCTTCCATGGTAACAACAAGACAGATGAAGAGCTTGAATATGCTGTTGAATTAAAGGTCGGCAGAATTATCGTTGACAACATTTACGAGCTTGAAAGACTTGATAAGATTGCCGAAAAGAAGGGTATCAAGGCAAATATCATGTTCAGAATTAAGCCTGGTATTGATGCTCATACACATGATTTTGTAAAGACAGGTCAGATTGACAGCAAGTTCGGTTTTGCCCTTGAAACAGGTGAAGCTATGGAAGCTGTAAAGAAGGCTCTTGATTGTCCGAATGTTGTATTAAAGGGACTTCACTGCCATATCGGTTCACAGATTTTTGCCATTGATCCGTTTGTTGAGGCGGCTCAGGTAATGCTGAAGTTCATCGCTGATATCAAGAGGGATACACAGCACGAAATTTCAGAGCTTAACCTCGGTGGTGGTTTCGGTATTATGTATACTGAAAAGGACGATCCTGTTCCATACGAAAACTACATGGAAAAGGTTTCTGTTGCAGTTAAGGAAAGCTGTGAAAACCTCGGTGTAAAGTTACCGTTTATCCTTATTGAACCTGGCCGTTCAATGGCAGGTCCGGCAGGTATTACACTTTACACATGCGGTGGTATAAAGAATATTCCTAACATCAGAACTTATGTATCTGTTGACGGTGGTATGACAGACAACCCACGTTATGCACTCTACAAGTCAGAATATGACGCACTTGTGGCAAACAAGGCTGACCAGCCAAAGAACACAACTGTTACTATTGCAGGTAAGTGCTGTGAAAGCGGCGACCTTGTTGGTGAAGGTATGCCTTTACAGGAAGCACAGCCTGGCGACATTATTGCAGTTTGTGCAACAGGTGCATACAACTACTCAATGTCATCAAACTATAACAGAATTCCAAAGCCGGCTGTTGTGTTTGTAAAGGACGGCGAGTCAAGAGTTGTAATCAAGAGAGAAACACTTGACGATATTATCAGAAACGATATCTAATATAATAAAGCTTCCGTTTTTACGGAAGCTTTTTTCATAAATATAAAAGGCGGTTAAAAACCGCCTTTTAATTATTCTTCTTCAGATTTTTCTACAATTTTAATGCCCAGTACATCAAG
>JAZQZW010000144.1:0-11922 GCA_045634285.1 Oscillospiraceae bacterium | reverse complement strand
TAATCTGATACATTAACAGTTACCGAATTGTCATGAGCCGCCTGGCTGCCATTATTTTTAGTGAACAGATTTCCAAGCCAGTCAAAAAATCTCATAATCATCACCACCTTTCATGTATCAATAAGTCATAACACCGATATCGAAAATATCATTGTCCGGAATGGGAACATCATATTTATCAAGTACCTCACTCACACATTCAGCAGCAACAAGTGCCTTGAACGGATCCGTTTTCCTTGATTTCGGTTCAATTTTTCCGTAGGTCATATTTCCTGTATTTGAAGTCACAACCTTGCTGTTGTTGGCCGCCCAGCACATAAGAGAATTTTCACCCCACGCAATATTATGATTTACAAACTTGCTTGTAATCAGAGGAATATGATACATTTCATCGGCAGGTCGCAGAAGCTTTACCTTGCTGTTTCCTTTTTCCGTACTGAGATTGAGTATTTCCCTTAAAGCACGTGCAAGCAGAGTGTATCTGTAATTGTCTATACCTGCCATAAGAATATTTGAATTTCTTTTCATAGCCTCGTTTTTAAGCCATATAACAGGCAGTTCGGGAGAAATTTCGGCAGCATCCACAAATGTGAGCAAGCCGTTTTTCATCCACACATCAAGAGGTGCTTTGATTCGGTTTAAATCAGCTGACTGTTTGCATACCCATGTATGAGTTATCCAGTAGTCCTTACCGTCAACTCTGTAAAGCAACCCTGCACCCAGAAAGTCATTTGTTTTCATGTAGTCTATACCGATAACACAAGGTCTGCCCATAAGCTTACTTTCATCTATCTCCCTGTTACATGCCGTAATATTTCCCCATGATGTAACAGCGTTTTCCATTTCCTGTGGCGGCCTGTTCATACGCTTTGTAGGGAATGATATGTTTTCTGCCTTGTTTTCAAGATAATTGGCATACTCACGCTTCATTTCCTCCTGTAAATTCGGAAGATAAGGATATGACGGATTTGCCTTCGCCCACATATCTGGGTTGTCAATTTCCTCGTCGCTGTCAAGCCGACAAAGGAACGGGAGTGTGCCGTTGTCCTCAATCTCACCACTGAGGATTTTACGGCATGTTTCCAGAAGCTTGTCAAGAGGTCCTCCTCTTACAAGTCCGTCGGTTGTGATAATCGTTTCTCTTGGATGTTCCTTTTTACCCAAGCCTGTCCTTGCAACATCTATCAGCTTGTAGTTTTCATAAGCATGGTATTCGTCAAAATCAATCTTACCCGGACGTCCGCCGTCTTTTGTTCTTGCATTGGAAGTCCGAAAGCGATATGCTGAGCCTGTTTTAAGATTTGTGATTTTTTCAAGTGTCCATGTAAAATGGCTTTTCATTATCGGCTCATTGGCTTCAAGAATGCTGTGAATATCATCAAATGAAGTTCTTGCCTGGTCTTCTGAGGTTGCAAATGTGTCAATGTGATACTTGTCAACTCTGTTTGTCGGAGTAAGCAGAGAGAAATTCTCAAAGCTTAAATATCCGTTCTTACCTGCACCACGTCCAACATAGATTACAAGAACAGGAAAACGCAGACTTCCGTTCTCCTTGTATACGCAGTTATGAAGTGCAAAGCAGAATGTTTCCCATTCAAAAAGCTTAAAGGGGAAATACTTCTGATAGCTCAGATATTTTTCAAGCTGTTCCTCGTCAACATAAAGCTTTTCGGAAGCAAAAATCCTCTCCACAAAATCACAAAGCTGTAACTGTTCCTGACATACGGCAATTTTACCGCTTCGGACAAGGTTTATGTAAATGTCAATGTGTCTACAGTTCGTCATCGTCCGACACCACCCTTACGGTGTCCACACTCAGATTAAGCTGTTTTAAAATCGCAAGCATCTGCTTGTTGGTATCACGAAACTCCTTGACAGCAGGGTTTGACTTTATTACAGGAGTACCTTTCTGTGTAAACTCAGTAATCATCGTTCCTTTTGCCTTGATGTTGCGTTTCAGTTCCTCGGCAATTTCGTATAAAGCTATATAATCATCAATCATTTTTTCAAATGCTTTGATGTCTGCCCTCTTGAGCCGTAACTGTTCTATAAGGCTGTTTCTGATTTCCTCCACAAAAATCCTCCTTTCTTTTGGGTATAAAAAAACTCAAATACCATTTCGGTACCTGAGTTTATACAGCTAATTTCTTAACATTTGTTTCGGATATAAAGGTTTTGACCTTGTCATATCCCCAGCCACAAGCCACAAGACCGCTTACCATACATTCCATAGACTGCACCGCCTGTAAATCCTCAGCTGAAAAGCAATCCCTTAAATTGTCCTTTTTACCAATATTGTAATGTTCACGAAGCTGATTTGAATTCATACCGAACAGAACCTTGTAAATGCAGTTGGTATATGTTGAATAAGCGTGCCCGTGCATGCGTTCATTTTCGGTCGACTGCTGTAAAGCCTTTGTAAGCGACTGTCTTACCGCAATTCCCTTTTCACGTTCGATAAGCTTGCCCTGGAGCATTTTCTCCATAGCATTGAACTGCTTGATATACGCTTCCTTGAACTTCACAGCCTTTTCACCTGTGTAACCCATAGCTAAAAGTGTAAAGCCGTCACGGGTTACATAATACATCGGCTGTTTTCTGCCATAACTGTCCTTATAATAGATCTCCTCAAAATTGAGGAGACGAAATTCTTCCGAACATTCAAGCTCTTTTATATCTCTTATTACATTGTCGTGACGCTTTTCAAAAGTTTCCGCAATATCAAGACTGCTTACGACTGTCATTTCCTGCTTGTTTATCTTTGTTGTTTCTACTAACATAATAATCCTCTGTGTTATTTATTTTTGGGTATAAAAAATGCACCTCTTCTGAAGTGCTTGTAAGCTTTTTGTTATGTACCTCTCAAAATACAGGAGTTTTTGAGAGGTTAGTCATTGCTTGTAATAGTAATAGGTTGAATCATTTCAGGTAAGAAATTAAGTTCGTAATGATATTTGTCAACATAAGCACCGCTTACATCTTCAACTGTATACATAGTCCATTGATTCAAATAGATATAATCAACTTTATATATGTTTGGTGCTGTTTCGATAGTTACAACCAATTCATTGTTTTCATTGTTGGAAATTGAAAAATTGCCGATAAGTTCAAGCACTGGCTTGTCACTTCTTGCGTTTATAACTGACAGTCTTCGTGTCACATTAAAATTGTCCGCTTCTTTCTGGACATTATACGTTACTCTTTCGGCTTCAGTACAACCGCTTAAAAACAACGCCGATACAGCAACTGTTGTTGCAACTGTAAGTATTTTCTTTAAATTCTTTTTCATAATATAAACCTTCTTTCTTAAATTTAGGCATAAGAAACCCGCCACTGTGGGCGGTTAAGCTTTTTTCGATTGTAATTTTCCCTCACATGTGAGGAACTTTGTTATGTATACTATCCCCCTTGGTTTAGCTCCCCCTTAAATATTTCGGATTTTTCGACCGGGGGGTATTACCATTTTTCCTCGTTATAGAATTTGTTTTTCTTTTTTATTATATCATGACTGTGTACTGCCTTATGGCAACTGTCACACAAGCACATCAACTGTATATGCTTTGTACCATCAGCCGTATAATAAAACTTAGAATATGCAAGTTCAGGATATTTCTTTAAGTGCTTTACATGATGCACTATCTCAGCAGGTCTGTACTTGCCATTAGCCTTGCACATCTGACATTCGTTGTGCTGTTCCTTTCTGACTTCCTGTGTCAGCCTTATCCAGTCATAACCGACATAAAAATTGTGTGTATTGTCGGTTGCAATAAGTTCTTTAATCCGTTCTGTTGTGTATTTCATAAGCAAAAAAATTGAAAATATCGGATAAATTTTCCAAAAAGACTTGACATATGACGTCATATGTGATATAATATAATCATGGAAAGGAGGTAAGGACAATGGCTAAGCCAAAGCCGAAAGGCAAAAAGAAAAGCTCAGATAAATCAAGCACTCTCTCAAAAGTTTTGATTATCCAAGCTTTACTCACAATAATTGATAAGCTGATTGATATAATCGAAAAGCTTACCAATTAACACAAGGGAGATTAACCTCTCCCTTGTATAAAAGATATCACAAATAAAGCCATTTGTCAATAGTTATGTTTGACACTTTAAGTATTATTCTTGACTGCATTTCAATAGTTGCGTAAATTGCAATTATTGTAATCTTACTAAAAAATAACAAAGGCTAATCAATGGAAAAGTTTGACCAGCAAAAGTATATCAATCAGTACAATGAAACCCATTACGAACGGCTGACGCTGCGTTTACCGATAGGTAAAAAAGAGCTTTTAAAACAGCAGGCTCAGAGTAAAGGCATGAGCGTAAACAGCTATATCGTATGGCTGATTGATAACGACATGAACAAAGCGGAGGAATAATCCTCTGCTTTTCTTTTTTTCTACCAACAAAAACACCGCCTTTACAGACGGTGCCTTTGCGGAGTTCCAAATGGAAACGTGAGATGCGTCACGCACGCAGTTATAAGCAAGCCTCGTTATTTAACGACGCTCGGGGCAACGTCGGATAAAAGCCCTCACTGGTACACATCGTTGAGAGGTGCGTGAGGTTCATTGGTTGCAGAGGTCGGACTTGAACCGACAGTCTCAAGGTTATGAGCCTTGCGAGATACCATTTCTCCACCCTGCCATACACACCGACTACTGTCGGTGCATAGTACGATTTCTTCAGAAAGACTGGAAATGTCAAGAAAATTCAAATGATTGTAAATTTCCTTATTTTAATTATAACATGCTGATTTGTGTCATGTGTGTCATTCGTGTCGTTTTTTCAAAATTCTTCTTAATTTTGATTTTAAACTATCACTTGTTTCACCTGGAATTTTATCTACAACCATTTCCCAAGTAGGCTTATCTTCGCCTTCTTCGATTTCTTTTATGTAATACAAGGTTACAGCTTTTTTCAGATTATAATTATCAATACCTCTCACAAAACCCTCAATCTCCTTAATCTGAGCCTTTAAATCTGATTTACGTTCAAGTAAGCCGTAGTTCACAGGCTCAACACCACTGATGTGATGATTTTGCAGTACGTTCGGGAACTCAGCCTGCGACCCCTGAACACTGTCCTGTACAACAGGTGTATTCTGTTCAAGGTCTTCAAGCTCTGACTTCAGCTCTCTGTACCTTTTCAGCTTTTCGATTGTCATTACCTTCTCCCTTCTTTTTGAAACACCTGCAAGGATAACCCCTGTCACTCTCAGGACAGTATTTTTCCTTGCGACAGTTACGGCAGGTCATGTTTCTTATCCTCAATATAGCTGTGGAAACCTGCCATTTCGTCATGAAGCTTTTTCGCTTCTGCCATACTCACATCAGGCTGATGTTCAAGACGTGACTTGCGAAGCTGCTGCATAAACGGAATACGCTTCGGCATTACAGTATCATAGTCAAGCCCTGCTTCTTCAAGTCCCTCACGAAGCTTTATATCAATAACTCCGTCAACTGTATGCTGATGAAACTCGTCCATAACTTCATTGAGGTATTCAATAAACCTGTTCAGACGCTTTTCCTTCCAGCCAAGATAACGTGACAATGCAATAATAAATACCATGCCGTTGCTGTCAATGCAGGTTTCTATCTGTTCCATAGCTTCCGCACAGAGCCATTCCATTTCTTTTTTCGTATAGCGTTTAACTCTTGATTTCATTTCCCTTTTCCTTTCTGATACTCCCTCATGCAGTGATAACTGCAAACCTTTTTCGTACGATTCTTGATATGTATTTTGTATGCGTGAAATGCCGCAGGGACAAACTGCTTTTTGCACACAGGACATTCAAGTATTGTAAATGCGTCTTTTTTCATATTTCCTCCTAAACAAGCCTGCTTGAACGTTTGTACTTCCAGTCTTCTGCAATCGTGATAATACCGCCACGAACCGGAAGTTTTGCTGTTTTTATATATTCTTCTTCGCCTATCAGCTTTTTCTGACATCTTACACAGTCTTTAAACGGACAACTGAAACATTCCTCAACAGATGTTGCTGTGCATACTTCCTGCTTTTTCATTCCTGTACTCCTTTAACTCTTTAAGCAGATCCGCAATCAACTGCTTTTCTTCGGCTGGTTCTACTGCACCAACTTTCAGCATTTCAGCTGAATCGGTTTCGTATTTTTCAATAAGTTTATCAATCATATTTTGTACTCCCTGAAATCTGTATATGTTGACATCCATCCGCTTCCTCCTGTTCCTTATCCTCATCGGTTTCGGGAAGATCCTCGCCCCACTCCCAGAATATGTAGTCATTCGTATTTTTCATGATTTACTTCCTTTCCAAATTCTTCCACAAACATTTCAGAAGCAAGCTTTTTAAGTTTCTCCCAATTTTCTTCTGAGATGTTATCAGGCTTTTTACCGTCAATATCAATTATCATTTATTTTCCTTTCCTGTAATATCATCGAGTGAAGCAATAACAACACTCTTTTTCTGTTTGATATCCGTAAGCTCAGCAAGATAATAATATTCACCCTTATCGTTCTGCCTGAGAATACATGCTGTAAGCAGATAATCATTGTCAACATGCAGGTGAGAATTTTTAAATCTTACCGTCCTGTTCAGATATGTTTTTACTTCGCCTATGTTCATAGCTCATCAATCCGTATGTATATACCGGGAACCTCCGCCCAGAACTTTTCGATTATCTCACTTGCAACCAAAGCGTCGTCCTTCCAGTAACCGCATTTTGTCATGCAGTCTTTAAGAAGCTTATTGAGATTATCCGTATCGGGTTTTGTAGTCCGGTACTCTCCGTCAGAATGTCTGCCTCTTGGGAAGCACCATTTCACAATCAGCCGTACAGCAGATGTATAAGGCTCTGTGGGTTTGTGCTTTGATAAATTTGCAGTAAGCTTGTCCTTTGCAGTTTTAAGTTTTGGCGGTTCAAAAAATATCGGTTTGTTGTTAACCACTCTGACCTGATGTTCCTGAGCCGTAACTGTCGGTGGAATCATCGGCATAAAAAATTCAGTCACCATATCACTTCACCTCACTAAAGTATTTTGAAATTATAATTCTGCATTCGTCAAGGTAAGGGGAAGGAGTTGTTGTGCGTAAGCTTCGCACAACTACTTACCCCCTTGACCATAGGGAAAGGGAAACCTTTATATATACGTAGTATATATACATTTTCCTTCCCTGGGAAAAAAAGGGGATTTTCTCGACTTTTTCCCTCTGAGGGAAATTCTCGAAAAGTTCTCGACTTTTTCCCTTTGTGTTTTTGAGGGAAAACAGGGAAATTGCTTCGACATTTTCCTTCCCTCATTGTTATTAGGGAAAGGAAATTTTCCCGATATTTTCCTTCCTTATTCATTTTACAAGGAAGGGAAATTTTATCGACTTTTTCCCTTTCCCTTTAATCCGCATTCACCGTCTTCAACCCAAAAATCACCATGCTCTTTTAGTCTTGACCTGACTGTTTTTTCTGTAATAGCAAGGTATTCTGCAAGGTCTGAGATACGGCATTTACCATTTTCTTCTACTCCGCTGAATGCAGTTTCAATACTTTCTTTACGTTCCTGGCTTCGTTCCTGATTAGTCTTTTTTTTACTGAAATTATTCTTCCAGCCAGCATTATCACCCTCAATACTGCAATCAGCAAGCACCCCGTCCTTGTCCTCACGATGTACAGGATAATCAAACCACAGGTTCATAGGCTTGAACTTCGGGAACTCTCTGAGCGTTCCCTCAACCCTCCATGCCGTCTTGTTCTGAGTGTTGTTCCTTACCTTTTCAACATCTTCCATCATAAGCTCAAATGACTTACGCTGAAGCCTTTCGTTTGCAATTTCAAGCATTTTTTTAGGTGTCAGAAGGTCGTCCTGAGAACAAAGCATATCCTTGTTAAAGCGTTTGAGCCAGTTATAAACCACCTCGCATACTGCCGTATCTGTCTGTTGTTTGTACAGCGTTTCCTTTACTTCAAGCTCCACAAGGTCAATAAGTGCGTCAGGGTCACGGGCAAATACTCCCGAACCCGAAGCTCTGTCCATCGACTTCTTACCGCCCTGACCGCCTTTAGAGTGGTGGTGGCAGTATATAACGGCACAGCCCAGTTCTGTACACACCTTATCAAACTGATTGCAGAAGTTAGCCATCTGGTCAGCACTGTTTTCATCGCCTGTGATAACCTTGTAAATCGGGTCAATGATAATTGCTATAAAGTCCTTTTTTGAAGCACGTCTGATAAGCTTTGGTGCAAGCTTGTCCATTGGTACACTGTGCCCTCTGAGGTTCCATATATCAATGTTGTCAAGATTTTTTGGAGCAATCCCCATAGCCTTGTACACGTCCTTGAAACGATGCAGACAGCTTGGTCTGTCAAGCTCAAGGTTTACATACATCACCTTACCCTGTGCACAGTTAAAGCCGAGCCATTTTGTACCCTCTGCAATTGCCACGCACATTTCAATGAGTGCATAGGATTTACCAGCCTTTGAGGGTCCTGCAATAAGCATTTTGTGTCCTTGTCTGAGTACACCATCAATAAGAGGCGGTGCAAGCTCAGGGAGATTATCCCATATTTCAGAAAGCTTTTCGGGGTCGGGAAGTTCGTCATTTATACTTTCAATCCAGTCCCTCCACTCGGTAAAGTTTTCTTTGCCTATGTTGGCATCAATGATAAACTGCTTTTTGCCGTTTCTGACAACCCCCGGAAGTCTGCTGAGCCTTGAGGGATTTTTATTCTGAGTATCAATGTCAAAGCCGTTTTTACGGCATATTTTGTAAAGGTAATCAACACGTTTTCGGTATTCCTCATAGTTCGGAGCGTCAACCTTTACAACTGCGTGTATGCTTTTACCACCACTGTAAACAAGTACGGCAATCGGAAGTTCAAGCTCACGCATAAGAGCGTTCTGCTGTTCTATGGGCATACAGTCCGATTCAACAAGAGCATAACGGAAATCGGTTACATTTTCATTCTTTACACCTTTTCCGTCAAGGGGGTTAAACCTTATCCATGCCCCTGCTTTTTCGTTGCAGTCACCGATAACAGCACCGATATCACCGTTACACTTGTTTAAAAGCTCTATGAGTTCTCCTGCCGTACGGTCACAAGCACCTTTAGTCGGCAGGTATTTGGTGCCTTTTTCATCGGTTTTGTCCCATGTTTCTGTTACATAGCCTACATTTTCGTTTGCTTCAAACAACGTTTCAAGATATGTGACAATCTCCTTTACAGGATTCCAGTCGGACGGCTCATGTATGAGCACTCCCTCACCACTGTTACAGAATGAAGTGTTTTCTTCATTAAGTATCTCATCGTTCCAGTCGTATTCTCTGAAACTGTCTGATATCGGTATATAGCCGCGTTCCTTAGCCATCTGATAGATAGTCCCTGCCGTAACAGGTGTATTACTGCCGTTAAAGGAGTTCCATTTTGCATGACATTCCCCGTCATGATAACGGCTGTCGGCTCTTGACCACAAATCCCAGTCATCAGCCGAATAACCTTCCTGTTTAAGAGCCATGCCTACATTTATCCATTCCTGATAGTCACAGGTAACAGGATTTATATGTTCAAGTATTTCCAAAAGATTTTTATCTGCCATATTTTAAAACTCCGGTGTATATGTTTTCGGGTCAACACCTGACGGAATTTTCCAACCGGAAGCCGACATTCTTGCAATCATTTTTCTTGCTGCTTCAAATGACCACTGTCCTACATGCTGAAATCCTCTCTGTTCAAGAAGACGTATCTGTTTAGGTGTTGTAAGCCCTGCTGTTTTTCTTTTTTCAAGTCTGTCAAGAATCATTTTTGCCTTTCCTGCATTTTCTATTTCATCAGGGAAAATGCCAAGCTTTTCAAGTACGGCCTTCTGCTTATCCGAAGGTGGTGCACATTCCCAGCCGAAAGCAGGAATATATGAAGATAAATCCTCAGCCTGTATGGACATTTCATATTGAAGCGGATCAACAAGCTTACGTTTTCTTTTTCGCATTTCGGAAAGCTGTTTTGCAAGTGCTTCCTCACGCTGTGAAACCACATCTTCACAGGCCTGTATTTCAGCTTCTTCAATGTCAACGGGACAGCCTGCCTTTTCAGCAAGATTTTCCGTCATTATCCTTGCGACTTCTTCATTTTCACATATAAGGTGTGCAGGTCTGCAAAGCTCATGACGTTCCGTATGCCACAGAAAGTCAAGTAATAAAAGCTCCTGTTTACCCTCACAAAGTCTTGTTCCTCTGCCCACCATCTGACAGTAAAGCCCTCTGACTTTTGTAGGTCTGAGAACAACAACGCAGTCTACCGAAGGACAGTCCCAGCCTTCCGTTAAAAGCATAGAATTACACAGGACATTGTATTTACCCTTATCAAAATCTGCAAGTACTTCTGCTCTGTCACAGCTTTCACCATTGACCTCAGCAGCCTTGAAGCCTTTTGAATTTAGTATGTCACGAAACTTCTGAGAAGTCTTTACAAGAGGAAGAAAGACTACTGTTTTACGATTGGAACAGTATTTGAGCATTTCATCAGCAATCTGATAAAGATACGGGTCAAGTGCTGTATCAATATCACTTGCCTTGAAATCACCTGCCTGAGTGGAAACTCCCGACAAATCAAGGCTTAACGGAATTGTCACCGCCTTAATCGGTGAAAGATAACCTTCCTTGATAGCCTGTGGGAGAGTGTACTCATAGGCAAGACTTTCAAATACCTGTCCTAAATTTTTCATATCCCCTCTGTCAGGTGTGGCTGTAACACCAAGCACCTGAGCATTCGGAAAATGAGTGAGAATTTTTGTGTAACTGTCTGATATGGCGTGATGTGCTTCGTCTATAATAATAGTATCGAAATAATCAGCTTTAAAATTTGAAAGACGTTTTTCACGCATAAGGGTCTGAACCGAACCGACAACCACACGATACCATGTACCAAGACAACTGTTTTCAGCCTTTTCCATAGCCGACACAAGTCCTGTTGCTTTATAAAGCTTATCTGCTGCCTGTTCAAGAAGTTCACCTCTGTGTGCAAGTATCAGTACACGCTTGCTTCTTCGTACACATTCTTCTGTTACCTTAGCAAACACAATTGTTTTTCCGCAGCCTGTCGGTAATACAAGTAGTGTTTTAAAAATGCCGTTATCCCATTCTGAAAAAACGGCATTTAAGGCTTCATTCTGATATGGTCTTAGCTCCATTATCAATATACACCCGGCTTCCAGCCACCTGCATTACCTGTTGGCTGAACAGCAGGCTGTGACTGTACAGGCTGAATTGTCTTTACATCCTCGTCATAGGCATAAAGCTTCTTAATCTTGTTTGATTTACCCTCTGAGCCGTCCTTTTTCGTGTATGTATTAATATATACATGACATTTGCCTTTGGCTCCGTTTACGGCATTCCAGTTCATTTTGAGAGGTTCACCATGCTTTTTCAAGCCTATCGCAAGGAAAAGTGATGAAAGCTTCCATTCAAACTTGTTGCAGAGGTAGAAGTTTTCGATGATTTCTGTCTTATCCTCAGCACCCCATATTGTAAATGTAACCTTAGCCATGTTGCAGGGTGGAATCTTGTCTGAACCAGGGTGTCTTGCACGTTCCACCTTTGAAACGGTAAACTCATAGTCACCATCAGGCAGAAGTGTAAAATCACTGTTTTCGTTTACAATCTCATCATCCCAGCTGTATTCAATAAAATCATTCATTTTAAAATCCTCCATTATTTATACTTCAAAGGGTAATTTCTGATTTTCCCTTACTGTTTCAAGTATCTTATCCCAGAATGCAAGCACCCATCCGTTAATGAAATCCTCAGGATAACTGGTTACAGGCATATCAAACGGAAAATATCCCTTGTTTGCTACTACCAGCCGTAAATCCTTTTCGGAAACGTTATTTGCAGTCATAAGGTCCTTTAATGCCTTTGGTATACCTTCGGGAAGTTCGGGTACAGGTGTCAATTC
>JAZQZW010000143.1:0-17787 GCA_045634285.1 Oscillospiraceae bacterium | reverse complement strand
ATTTTTTCTCTTTCAATTCTTTTTTCTATAAGTACGTCTGCTGTCGATTCACAGCTGCCGCTTCTTTCACTAAAAGGCGGTTACGCAGAAGAAAACAGCATCACAACCGTCACAGCATCTCTAAGCAGTAAAATAGAAAGTGCAGCAGCTTTTTCGGTTTCGCTTTATTTTGACCCGTCAAAGCTTGAATTTGTAGATGCATCATTCAGCAGGGATTTCGGAAATTTCTACTTTGGTGATTCTGCCGAAGACTGTGCAACTCTTGTCTGGTCAGACAGTAAGGACAGAACCCTTGAAGGTGAACTTTTTACTGTAAGATTCAAAACCAAAAGTGATACAGCCGGCTGTACAGCACCGATAGATGTAGGATATACAACATTCGGAAATACCGTATCAGATGAATTTACTGTTGACACACAAGGCTGCGAAATCATTGTCACCGATGAATATATGTGGGGTGACGCAAACTGTGACAAAACAGTTTCAATTTCTGACGCTGTTAAAATAACCCTGTTCAATGTCAATCCAGCAAAATATCCGTTGTCTGAAATTCAGCTTGTAAACAGCGATACAGACAGTAACGGTATTGTCGACTCAAAGGACGCAAATAAAATAATCAACCATATTATAAGACCATAG
Organism: Oscillospiraceae bacterium; assembly: GCA_045634285.1. Classification (GTDB taxonomy): domain Bacteria; phylum Bacillota; class Clostridia; order Oscillospirales; family Ruminococcaceae; genus Porcipelethomonas. The sequence continues at coordinate 17,148 of JAZQZW010000143.1, read as the reverse complement.
GAGGAATGTAAAATGCATATTTCGGTTAAAAATTTCAAAAAGCTGATATGTATCGTTTTAACATTGGTTATGGTTATTCCATGCCTGTGTTTTAAACCGGTAAACGCTGTAACAACATTTACCGAAAGTCAGGACTGTATAGACCTTATTAAAAGCACCGAAGGATTCAGTAAATACAAATACTGGGATTACAGTCAATGGACAATCGGATATGGTACAGGCTGTGGTGCTGATGAATATCCAAACGGCATTACAGAAGCTCAGGCTGAAACACTTCTTCGTAAATATACAGCCGCATTTGCTGACTATGTAAATGGTTTTGCGCAGAAAAACAACATTCAGCTTACACAAAATCAGTTTGATGCTCTTGTATGTATCTGTTATGCTCTCGGAAATATGTTTGACGCATACGGTGATTTCGATTTAAAAACAATCCTTTTAAACGGTTCTGAAAACTACAGTTTTCTGCAGATTGCCAAAGCTTTCGGCGAATGGCGAAAGGCAGGCGGTGAAGTTTTACAGGGCATGGTTAAAAGACGTGAACTTGAAACACAGCTTTTCTTAAAGGACAGAACAGATTACAAATCTGAAGTATGGAGAGTAAATGACGAAAGTGGTGTTAATTTAAGAGCAAGTGCCTCAACCGCTTCTGACAAGACAGGCTATATGGTAATGAATACTATTTTTGCCATAACCGATAAAAAAACAGGCAGCGACGGTATTTTATGGGGTAAGACAAGCTATGAAGGAAAAACGCACTGGGTTGCCCTTGACTACTGTACATACATGGTAGGCGGACCTATCGGATACACCGAAAACAACAACAACAACAACAATAATAATACTCAGGACCCTACCGAGACTACCGACCCGACAGGCAGCACAGGTTCAACAACTGTATCTGAAAAATGGAAAATCACTTCAGATGATGGTGTAAAGCTCAGAAGCGGTCCGGGACTTAACTATGAACAGATAGGATACGTTCCATATAACGCACAGATTACAGTAACATCAACAACAGAATGTGACGGTTATTTGTGGGGTAAAACCACATACGACAGTAAAAGCGGCTGGTGTGTACTCGACTACGCAGTAAGAATAAGCGAACAGCAGCTCGAAGGCACAACATTAAAATCAATCTATATCTCACAGAAACCAACAAAAACAACCTATAATGAAGGCGACCAGCTCGACCTTTCAGGCCTTATTGTAAAGGCGGTTTACAGCGACGGAACAGAAAAAATAACAGTCGACTATGATGTATCAGGTTTTGAATCCGTTGAAGGAACATACGACGTTAAGGTAACATACCTTAAAAAGACAACATCTTTCAGAGTAACTGTTGAAGGTAAAAAGCTTACAGCAATTAAAATTGAATCAATCCCTGACAAGACAATTTACCAGATAGGTGAAGGCCTTGCAATTAAGGGTCTTAAGGTAATGGCTACATACAGCAACAACACAACAGAAGAACTCAAAAACTTCTACCTTGAAGGTATTGACGGATTTTCAAAAACAGCAGGTAAAAAGAAAATTACAGTATCAGCAAATGATCTGACTGCTGAATTTGAAGTTGAAGTAACAGAAAAAGTTCTTACTGATATCCAGATAACTTCAGCACCCGAAATGACAAGCTATGTTATCGGACAGGACCTGGATGACAGCGGACTTATCGTTCATGCAGTTTACAGCAACGGCTCAAAAAATGTTATAAACGATTATTCAATCAGCGGTTATAATCCAAAGGAAACAGGCGAGCAGACAGTAAATGTAAGCTACAATGGTTTCAGCGACAGCTTTACAGTAGACGTTGCAGAACCGGGTGTATATGAACTCCCTGGAGACCTTGACGGAAACGGCACAAGAGATATATTCGACCTTGTACTTCTTAATAAATATATAGATGAAAATATCTGTGATTTTGAAGACGAACGCAAGTATCTGACTGACGTAAACCTTGACGGATATACAAACGCTAAAGATATAGAAGCACTCAGCAGAATTGTATCAGAACAGTAAAAATTATTCAAACCAAAAACACCCTGTTTTAAAAACAGGGTGTTTTTATGTTTATTCAGCAATTCTTCCGTCTGTAGAAATAGTAACAACTCTCCATGAAATAAATTTACCACTTGTCTGTAACGCACGCTTAGCAGCATTTTCTATACCACCACAACAAGGAACTTCCATTCTGACAATCGTCATACTTTTAATATTGTTATTCGCAATAATCTGCGTCAGCTTTTCAGAATAGTCGCCATCATCAAGCTTAGGACAACCGATAAGCGTAATATGATTTCGGATAAATTCATTATGGAAATTACTATATGCAAATGCAGTGCAATCTGCCGCAATAAGCAGGTTTGCATTGTCAAAATAAGGTGCATTTACAGGCACGAGCTTAATTTGTACAGGCCATTGGGAAAGCTGACTTGTAACAGACGCAGAAACATTTACTGTATTTTCACACTTTATTGCCTTTGAATTTGTTCCGGGACATCCGCAGGGAAGTGGTGCATGTGACTTTTCCTGCTTCGCCGCAAGAACCGCTGCTTCGTTGTACGCAGGTGCTTCACGCTCCTCAAAAGTAATAGCATTCACAGGACAAGCCGGCAGGCAATCCCCAAGACCGTCACAGTAATCTTCACGAGTAAGCTTTGCCTTTCCGTCAATCATTTCGATTGCACCTTCATGGCATGCTTTGGCGCAAAGTCCGCAGCCGTTGCATTTTTCTGCGTCTATTTTAATAATTTTTCTCAACATAATAATTACTCCTTTTTTTAATTGAAAGCCTTGACTTTATACTGTGATTATACTATAATGTTTAAAATAAGTCTGTTGTTTTTACAACGAAATTGAGGTTTTTATGAAGAAATACATTCCAATATTAAAAAGAACGAGGCTTTTTTCAGGAATTTCCGAAGAAGAAATCAACAAAATGATTAATTGCTTGCAGGCAAAGAAATGTTCCTACAAAAAAGATGAATATATTTTTCATCAGGGTGACCATATTGATAATCTTATGGTGCTTGTCGAAGGTCAGCTTTACATTCAGCGTGATGATTACTGGGGAAACCGAAGTATTATCAATATAGTAACTGCAGGCGACATGTTCGGGGAATCATATGCTGCTTCCCATAGCAACACTCTTATAAATGATATTATTGCAGTTGAAGATTGTACAGTAATTTTCTTTGATGTAAAACGTGTGATTACAGTTTGTCCGAATGCATGCAGATTTCATTCAATTGTAGTACAGAACTTATTTTTTTCAATTTCTGAAAAGAACAGAAAGCTGATACAAAAGCTTTCATTTATGACAAAACGTACCACAAGAGAAAAGCTTATTACCTTTCTTTCTGAGCAGTCAAAGCAGCATAACAGCAGTGAATTCTCCATTCCTTTTAATCGTCAACAGCTTGCAGATTTTCTGTCTGTTGACAGAAGTGCGATGTCAAACGAGCTATGTAAAATGCGTGACGAAGGGTTTATTGAATTCAAAAAGAACAGATTTGTTTTACATTCAAAATAATAATCCTGTTTAAATAAAAAGAGCCGAAAAAATTCGGCTCTGAAAATTTTATAAAAGAAAAAACTCTCAAGTAGTTTACTTGAGAGTTTCAAGATGGTGACCCGTACGGGAATTGAACCCATGATTCCGCCGTGAAAGGGCGGCGTCTTAACCTCTTGACCAACGGGCCATATGGTAGCGGCAGTAGGATTCGAACCAACGACCAATCGGGTATGAACCGAGTACTCTAGCCAACTGAGCTATGCCGCCATATTTGTGTCGAATTCGTTGTGTTTTTTATTACCACTCCCTGCGACTATTACATTATACTACATTCAAGAAAAAAAGTCAATAACTTTTTTGAAAAAAATTCACTTTTGTAATATATATGCACGCACACTTCAAAATCTGACAACTTATTATCTATTTTATACAAATAGAGTTGTGTTTTCCATTGTTCCTATACTTAAAAACATGAAAATATAAAAATTTACAGAAATTTTAGAATATTTTCACCTATTTCACATGTTGGTTTTCAATATTACATTGATTTTTCATGGTTTATATGATATAATTATACTTGTCAAAATGCGTTTTAACAATTTTTTCGGATTTTTATATAAAAACAGTAAAACGCTGATTATAAATAAAAGAGGTAAAAAAAGATGAATTTTAAAAAAATAGCTGCTATGTTTACAGCAACAGTATTGGTTTGTTTTGGTACAGTTCTTCCGGCTTTTGCCGAAGAAGTAGAAGAAACAACAGAAGCTAAAACCATAATATCAGAAGGTGTTACCAGTGAAGACGGATTATGGGGGTATTCTGTAATCAAAGATAACACAACTGGCGAGGAATACGCTTTGCTTGAAAGTTATACCGGATCTGATACAGAAGTTGTTATTCCGTCTGATGTTGATGGCAAAACAGTCCGTGCTCTTGGTGATTATACATTTTATGAAAATACAGCTGTTACACAGATTACAATTCCTGATTCCTTAACAGATTTTGGGCAATTTCCTTTTTTTGCATGTTCATCACTTAATGAATTTATCGTAGATGAAGGAAATGATATCTATTCAGTAAAAGATGGTATTCTATTTGGTGACAATGAACAGCTTATTGTATGTTATCCACCTGCAAAACCTGAAACCGAATATACTATTCCTGATGGTGTTGTAGCACTTAATCCTGGTGCATTTGCAACATGTACAAAGCTTAAAGCAGTTACATTCCCTGAAACACTTGAAAGAATGGGTCTTTACTGCTTTGCCGAATGTACATCTCTCAATAATGTAGTAATTCCTGAAAAGGTTTCAGAGCTTTCACAGTTCAATTTTACAGGTTGTACATCTCTTACAGATATAACACTTCCTGACACTATGCATACAATCGGTGATGGAGCATTTTTCTCATGCACAGCATTAAACTCAATCGAATTTCCGGAATACATAATAGAAATAGGCCAGTGTGCATTTGTTTCAACAGGTTTTACAGAAATAGAAGTACCATCAACTGTACAGACAATAGGGTACAGTGCTTTTGGCTACACTTCCGACCAATCAGGACAGATTATTCCTATGGACAGCTTTACAGTTAAAGGCGTTACAGGCGGTGCGGGACAAGCATACTGCGGTGAAAATGAACATGTAATATTTGAATCTACAGGCGGAAGCACAGCTGAAACCCTGACTGATACATCAGAAGCTTCAGAATCCGATACTGATACAAAAGAAAAAGATAAAGAAATCAAACCTGGTGTTATAGTTGGTATCTGCGCTGGCGGCGTTGTTATAATTACTTTAGCTGTTATTTTAATTGTGAAGCTCAGAAAATCATCAGATGATTCAGATAACGACGATTCTGATAATGAAGAAAAATAAAAGGACGGTTGAAAACGTGAATAAATTTTTAAAAGCTATCAGTGCGGTTTGCTTTTCTGCGGCACTTTTCAGCATTAGTATTCCTATAAGCGCTGAAACAGCAAACAGAACCTTTACAGATGAACTTCTTACTTATGAAATAGTAAATGGTGGAGTAAATATTACGGAATGTGAAGTCGGTGCTTCAATGCTGTTTATAAATGAAGAAATTGACGGATATAAAATAATCGGAATAAATGAAGGGGCTTTTGCAGAATGTACAAACCTTACAGAAGTTTCACTTCCTGATACCATAACATCTATGGGTGAAGGTGCTTTCACAGGATGTACAGCACTCAAAAAAGTAAATGTTCCTGCCGGATTAACTGAAATTCCTGCCCAGACATTTGCTCTGTGCAGTTCTTTGCAGGAAATTGAAATTCCTGATACTATTACAACAATAGGACAGTACGCTTTCAGTTATTGTGATAATCTTTCATGGTTTGAAATTCCTGATACTGTCAAAACAATAAGTGCTTATGCTTTTGCTTTCAGCAATATACCTGAAAAACTTGATATTCCGAATGGTGTTGAAACAGTTGAAAACATGGCATTTTTCAATGCATCAGGTGTTAAAACTGTAAATATCCCTGCTTCTGTTACAAGCATAGGTTCACTTTCATTCTTAGGCTGTACAGATTTAAACAGCTATAATGTTGATACTGCAAACCCAACTTATACTTCTGAATACGGCATTCTCTACAGCGAAGGAAAGTCTATTCTTGAAAGCTATCCTGCAGGTAAAGATGAGTCTTCACTTACAGTTTCAGACGAAGTTAAATATATCGCAGGCGGTGCATTCTTTGCAAATCCGTACATTACAGAAATAAATCTTACTGACAATATCATTGAAATAGGTGAAGCTGCATTTTCAAACTGCACAGCACTTGAAAAAATGATACTTCCAAGCAGTATTTCTTCAATTCCACCAAGCCTTTTCTGCGATTGTACTTCTCTCTGGAGTGTTACAATTCCTGAAAACATCACATCAATCGGAGCATATGCATTCCTTGAATGTACAAATCTGAAGTCTGTGGAAATTCCTGATAGTGTAACTGAAATCGGTGAATACGCATTTGGATTTACAGATGATGATGAGGGAAATTTTCATAATATGGAAAATTTCACAATCAATGCAAATTATGAATCAGCCGCAAAAAAATACGCCAAAAGCAACGATGTTGACATAAACTATCTTAACGGTAACCCTGATATTCCAAAGTATATTATACTTGCATGTGTAGGTGTTGTGGTACTGGCTATTATAGTGTTTGTTATTGTAAAAATTGTTCTTAAAAGAAAAAAAGAAAGAGAATATTACAGTAAATAAAAATTCTTTGATTAAGGTAATATTAAAAATCCCCTTATGGTTTGATATCATAAGGGGATTTGCATTTACTTGTGTCATTGACTTAATCTGCAATCTTTGATATAATTTACTCAACAATTAAAAATTTACAGATCAGAAAGTCAGGGTAGCAGTAATGAAAAGTAAAAAAATTATTGTTGTAATTGATTTACTTGTATATATGTTAAATGGAATTTTAGGTTTATTTATAGTTATATTTTTAGGACTTACAGGAGAAGATTGTAAATTTCAGGATTTAGCAGTGCACCGATTTGTTATTTTTATAAGTATTATTCATATAATTTTAAGTATTCTATGCAGCATACTGTTTCATATAAAAGAAAGAACACGTTTCCGAATAAAAATCGGCAAAATATTAATGATTTATAATTTGATTATAACATTAGCTCCGTATTTATATCTTGTATTAGTTTTGTTGGTATTATAACTTTCGAGTTATATGTACAATAAAAAATCCAGAGAAGGTTTAATTTTCTTCTCTGGATTTGTTTTTTTATAACAATCTGACTTATACAATTTTTATTTTGCTGTATTGTAAGGGCCGATTGCCTGAGCCATTTTGTTTGCAGGCATTGACTGAAGCCAAATTCTTCCCGGACCTGTTACCTTTGTATTAAAAAGACCTTCACCGCCGAGGAAGATATTTTTTGCTCCCTTTACCATTTCAACATCAATAGAGCATGTATCATCCATCATAGCAAGATTGCCCGAATCAACCATCATTGACTCACCAGCTGCAAGATTATACTCAAAAATACTTCCGTCAAATTCAAGCAGAACCTTGCCATTACCTGAAAACTTCTGCATAATGAAACCTTCACCGCCAAAGAAGCCTGCTCCGATTTTCTTCTGGAAAAAGATACTCATATCAACTGTTGTTTCACACGCAAGGAATGCCCTTTTCTGAGCAACAATATTACCGTTTGATACATCAAATTCTCTGATTTCACCAGGGAAGCTTGATGCCATAGCAAGCATACCTGCACCATTTTTTGCAGTATAGATATTCTGGAACATTGATTCACCTGAAAACGCTCTTGATACCATCTTGCCAAGTCCGCCGCCTGATGTCTGCATATCAAGGTTTGATGTCATCCAGCTCATCGCACCTTTTTCCGTCTTGATTGATTCATTCTGTTCAAGATGAACAATTGCCACCGGCATTGGTGTACCCTTAATCTCTACTCTCATGATTTTCCTCCAAAATTTATTTTATTATTTATATCCTTCAATTTCAGCATCAATAATACTCTTATAAGAATCTCTGATTTCTGTCCATGATGATGGTGCAGCAGCATAACCTGTAAGAAGTGCGTCATTCATGTTGTTTATTGCACCTCTTTCATCATATTCAGTTGATGCGTTTGAAATTGCCTTGCTCATGCCATATGCAAAATCAAACATAACATTATCAGGATTTTTAAGCTGCTGAAGGAATGTATACTGTTCTTCTGTAATTCCGCTTTCAATATCGGCTTTTTTCTGAGCTTCAACATATTTTTCTTCTGTTACTGCAATTCTTTCACATTCAAGATACTGTGCAACAGCTTCACCCTTCTGTGAATTCTTAACAAGCATTTTAGCGTTTATATCAGCTGTAACAAATTTTCCGCTGCCATCTTCTGACGGGAATGGAACAAAGAATACATCAGCATCCTTGTTTTCTTTGTTTGAATCTGCAATATCCCATGAACCTGCACCTAAGAAAAGAATATCTTCATCAAGCTCATCATACCATTCTTCATCATACATAGGACCGCTTATTTCTTCAATAAGAGCACCTGCATTTGCAAGCTGTTCATTTTCAATGTTGTTTGTAAATGTTGAACCATCATATGTTATATATGGCTGACCTGTTGACTGCATGATACCCTGACCAATCCAGCCTGCACAACCTGTACCTTCAAATTCTTTCATCATTTCAACAAACTTTTCCCATGTCCATTTGCCTTCTGTATAAAGCTTATATGGATCTTCAAGCTTCATATCCTTTACAGCCTTTCTGCTGTAAATAAGAACAACAGGGTTGTTTATATTTGTTGGAACAGCATAGTAGCTGCCTTTGTATGCCATCTTGTCTGCAAGGCCTTTCATATCTGTCCAGCGTTCATCTGTAAAATCAACATAGTCATCAAGCGGCTGGAAAAGGTCTCTGAAAACACCATAAGGAACAGCATTGTCATAGTAAGGGAACATATCTACCTGCTGACCGCCAAGCAAAGCGTTTGAAAGGTCATCGTACATAGTAGCCTGTGTAGTAGGAATCCATTCAATTGTACCACCATAAACATCTTCAAATAAAGTAAGTGCAATACTTCTGTTTTTACCGTATGACGGATTAAGGTCATAGTCCGACATAAAGTAGATAGTATCACCCTCAGGCTTTGCTTCTTCGGTTGCTGCTTCTGCTGTTTCTGAAGCAACTTCTGTTTCGGCAGTTTCTGAAGATTCTTCTTTCTTATCACACGCTGTAAAACCTGTTGTAATTACAGCAAGACCCATAAGAGCTGCAAGAATTTTTTTCAACTTCATAATTATTCTCCTTTTTATTCATTTGAAATTTCTCTTTTAGATTAATTATATAAAAAATCAGTCTTTCTGTCAAGTGTGCAGAGATGGAAATCACTCACTCAGACAATTTATTTTCTGTTAATTAATACCAATAAATAACCATTTTTATATCATAAATTTTAAAAAAGCTTAAAATTTGCAGAATACTATTGACAACGTAATACTATGTGTGGTATAGTATTACACAAAAGGAGGTATAAAATGGATATACAGTTAAAAAGAGGACTTCTGGAAATATGCGTACTTGCAGCAATAAAAACAGAGGATTCATATGGCTATCAGATTATAAAGGATATAAAGCCTTATATAGAAATATCTGAATCTACACTTTACCCTATTTTAAGACGACTTGAATCATCTGAGCTTTTAACGGTAAGAACTGCGGAACACAATGGAAGGCTGCGGAAATATTATCACATTACACCCACAGGGCTTGAGAGGATTGAGACATTCAGAGATGAGTGGAAAGAAATCACAGAGATTTATGAATTTGTGACAAGAGAGGAAGAAAAAAATGAGTAAAAACGAATTTATAACACAACTCAGATGTAAATTGTCAGACTTATCCCCAGAAGATGTACAAAAGTCTGTTGATTACTATAGCGAGATGATTGACGACCGTATTGAAGACGGTCTGACAGAAGAAGAGGCGGTAGAAGCAATAGGCTCAGTTGACGAAATTGCACAGCAGATTTTAATGGAAACACCTTTACCGAAGCTTGTAAAGGCAACAGTGAAACCGAAACGTAGTATGAAGGGCTGGGAAATTGCACTTATATTGATAGGACTACCTTTATGGCTGCCTATTATCATCGGTGCTGCAAGTGTTGTATTCTCCGTATTTGTAACAATATGGTCGGTAATCATTTCACTTTATGCTGTTGTATTTTCACTTTTTGCATCAACAATAGGTCTTCTGGCTACAATGGTTGTTGAATTCTGTGCCGGAAATCTGGCTCTTGGCGGATTGGCACTTGGTGCAGCACTTATGTGTGCAGGTGTAGGAATTCTACTGTTTTTACTGTTCAATGAGATTACAAAACTTATTATAAAGCTTTGCAGAGTAATACTTAATGCTATAAAATCAATTTTTGTAAGGAAAGGAATTTCATAATGAAAAAGGGTAAAATAATTGCTGTTATAGTAGCAATCGGATTAATTGTAATAGGATGTATAGCTTCATTCAGTGCTTTGGCTTCTGTAGACTTTGATTTTAAACAGTTTAATAACTTCAAATATGTTTCATCAAATTATGATATAACAGATAAATTTGAAAACATTTACATTTCAACCGACAGTCCTGACGTAAATCTGATTAAATCAAAGGATAATAAATGTAAAGTTGTCTGCAAGGAAACAGATAAAATATATCACAACATTTCTGTAAAAAACAATACTCTTACAATTGAACAATACAACAATTCACTTGAATGGTTTGACAATATTCATATAGGATTTTATTGGGAGAATACTCAGATAGATGTTTATCTTCCTGAAAATGAATATAAAGCGCTGGAGATTTCTGCTTCAAGCGGCAACATAAATGTATCAAATAATTTTTCTTTCAATCATGCTGATATAACTTTATCAAGCGGTGATGTTAATTTTATGGGTGAAGTTAAAAACGACCTGTCTGTATCGGCTTCAAGCGGTGATATTCTTATCACAGGTGTAAAAGCAAATAATGTAAATGCTTCAGTTTCAAGCGGTGATATAAGATTTGTTGATTCACTTGTATACAACAGAATTAATGCATCTGCTACAAGTGGTGATATAACAATAAAAAACAGTGACGCTGATTTCTTATGGCTTGAAACTACAAGCGGAGATACAGAACTGCTTGACTGTAAAACAGAATATGATATTCATGTTGAATGTACAAGCGGTGAAATTGAACTTGACAGATGTGATGCAGAAAATTTTGAACTTTTAAGTACAAGCGGTGATATCACAGGTACACTTTTATCAGATAAAATTTTCTTTGCTGACACAAACAGCGGTAACATTGATATTCCTGATTCTCTTTCCGGCGGAAGATGTGAAGTAAGAACAACAAGCGGTGATATAGAGTTCAGAATAATAAATTAATACAAACCTTACTTTCGATTGTATTTATTGTCAGAATAATAAATCATTATTCAGCTTTATAAGCAAAAATAAAAACGGCTCAAAAGAGCCGTTTTTTGTTATATTTCAGCCGAAGCGTGTCGTGTAACATGACAGCCGATATTTACAGAAACAGGAAGTCCGGCAATATGAGTAGGGCCTTGTTCGATGTTAACGCAAAGGGCTGTAATTCTGCCACCGAAGCCCTGAGGACCTATACCAAGCTTGTTTATCCTTTCAAGCATTTTTTCTTCAAGGTCGGCATAAAGCTTTTTAGGATTTCTTACGGCAACATCTCTGCAAAGTGCTTTTTTTGCAAGGTATGCACATTTTTCAAAGTTACCGCCGATACCTACCCCAACTACCATTGGAGGACATGGATTGCTTCCTGCCTTTGAAACCGTTTCCACTACAAAATCCACGATATCGTCATGTGTAGCTGACGGTGTAAACATTTTCAGAGCTGACATGTTTTCACTTCCGAATCCCTTAGGACATACTGCAATTTTAACCTTGTCGCCATCAACAATTTTGCTATGTACAACAGGAGGTGTATTATCGTTTGTGTTTACTCTTTCAAGTGGGTCACCTACAACAGAGCATCTTAAAAAGCCTTCTGTGTAGCCACGTGAAACACCTTTATTTACAGCTTCTGCAAAGCTTCCGCCTGTAAAATGCACGTCCTGACCGATTTCCATAAAGATTACAGCCATGCCTGTATCCTGACAGATTGCAATGTTTTCAGACTTTGCCGCATCAATATTTGCCTTTAAATCATCAAATACTGTCTTTCCGACAGGTGATTCTTCCATTTTTGCACAGCATTCAATTCTCTGCTCAAGACTTTGTGGCAGGAAAATATTAGCCTTGATACATAAATCCCTGATTACGTTTTCTATTTCCTTTACGTCAATTTCACGCATTTTTATTATCTCCTTTTACAATTTTTCCGTTTATCATAACAAGCTCAGGTTCACTTAAAAGGTCGAGTGGATTTTCAGAGTAAAGCTGTAAATCAGCGTCCTTTCCTACTGTTATTGAACCTGTAATATCTGAAATTTCGGCTATTTCTGCCGCTGTTATTGTTATTGCTTCAAGTGACTGATGATAATCAAGTCCACCCTTTACAGCCATTGCAGCTGAGGTCGGAAGGTATTGAAGTGGTATAACAGGGTGGTCGGTGCAGATTGCAGTTTTAACCCCGTTTTTCACAAGCTCTGCTGTGTTTTTCAGTTCAAGACCTTTCATTTCGGGTTTGCAGCGGTCACATATAACAGGACCTGATACGGCAGAAACATTTTCTGTTCCAAGAATGTCTGCTATGAGATGTCCTTCGGTTGCATGTACAAGTACAGGTTTTATATCAAATTCCTTTGCAATACGGATAGCAGTGAACATATCATCAGCTCTGTGACAATGGAAATGAGCTGAAATATCACCCTTTAAAAGCGGCATGAGAGCCTCGTTTTTTATATCATATTCAGGCTCATCTGTGTTATCGGGATCTTTTTTGTAGCTTTCCATATCGGAAAGATATTTTTTTGCTTTGTAAAGTCCCTCACGTATTACTGCTGCTGTTGCCATACGTGTGACAGGAGTTTCATCTCTGTCATTATATACATTTTTCGGATTTTCACCAAGGGCAAACTTTATTCCCACTGTTTTTATAATCATATCGTCGATACGTCTGCCGCAGGTTTTTGCCGCAATTATTTCACCACCACATGGATTGGCACTTCCCGGGGAAATAACAGCCGTTGTAACACCACGCATATACGCTTCCTCAAAGCATCTGTCAAGAGGATTTATACCGTCAATTGTACGCAGATGAGGAGTAAAGGGGTCAGTAGCTTCATTGCAGTCATCACCCTCAAAATCAATGCCGTTTTCGATTATTCCCAGGTGGGTATGTGCATCAATAAATCCGGGAATTAAAAGTTTTCCCTTGCCGTCAACATCATTTTCGGATACAGCAGGAGTTCCGCTTTCGATAGCTGTGATTTTTCCGTTTTCAATTTCAACCCAGCCGTTTTCGATTACTCTGCCATTATCCATTGTATTTATTTTCACATTGTAAATTTTCATTTTTTCTCTCTTTCAGACCAAAGAAACAGTCTTCATAATAAGCTTTGTAATTTCCATAGGGGAACCAGTGCAGTCTATTCTGAAATCGCTGTTTTTCAGATATTTTTCATAACGTTCATCATAAAGCGCCTTTAATTCATCACGGGTTTTTGAAACAGCAATCGGACGGTTCTTGTCACCTGAAATGCGTTCATAGCACATATCAAACGGAGCGTCCAGAAATACAACCACTCCGTTTTTTCTTGCAATTTCAGAGTTTATGTCGCTAAGCATAAGACCTCCGCCGCATGCAACAACTCCCTTATAGTTTCCGAGTTCTTCCACAACCTTTGTTTCAGCTTCACGAAAATATTTTTCGCCATTTTTTTCAAAAATTTCATGGATTGACATTCCTTCTTTTTTTACAATAAGGGCATCTGTATCACAGCAGGAAACTCCCGTTGATTTTGAAAGAACAGCTGAGATTGTAGACTTTCCACAGCCCATAAATCCACATAAAAATACTGCCATAACCTTCTCCTTAAAACATTTCAGAAACTGCTTTTGAAGCGTCTGAAATAAGTTCGTCAATCTGTTCCTTTGTAAACTTTGCACCGTACCAGATTTCGTGTGCGGCAACTGCCTGTAAAACAAGCATTGACATACCACCAATAGCGTTTTTGCCAAGACTTTTGGCTGTCTTTACAAGTACAGTTTCATTCGGATTATAAACAGCGTCAAATACATTTTCACAGTTTACAATTACTTCTTCAGATACAGGGCAATTGTCTGTATTAGGATACATGCCGACAGGTGTTGCATTTGCAAGTAAATCAAACTTCCCTTCAATATTATCCATATCTGTTGTATTTACCGAAACCTCAGGGAATTTTTCGTTTATTTCATTTATAAGAACTTCAGCCTGTTGAGCCGCAAAATCCTTGATGGCGATTGTAATGTCAGCACCATGTGCTCCCGCTTCAAGAGCCATCATTCGACCTGCACCACCACAGCCACAGATAATAACCTTTCTGCCAAGAGCCTTTTCATCAACGGAACGCAGAAAACCGCTACAGTCGGTGTTGTAGCCGATAAGCTTTCCGTCAGTTTTTGTGACACAGTTTACGGCGTTGTATCTTGCGGCACTTTCGTGAAACTTGTCAAGATAAGGGATAACCTCTGTCTTGTGAGGAATTGTAACGTTTAAACCATTGTATCTTTCAATGGCCGTTTCAAAGCCCTGCTGAAGATTTTCAGGAGCAATCTCAAAAAGCTCATAATCTTCCGTTTTGCCCGAAAGTTCAAAAAGTCTTTTATGTATGAATGGGGACATTGAATGTCCAAGAGGATATCCTATTAATGCAAACATAAATTCACGTCCTTTTTATTCAATAAAGTATTTTCTTACATATATAAGTATACAACTATTAGGAATTTATGTCAATATTTTTAAAAGTATAAAAAAAGGGTTTATTTTTCCAGAGAAAAGTAGTATAATAAATATAACTACGTTATTGAGGAGGTATATCCTTAAATATGAAACCTTATCTTAAACGCGCATGGGCTGAAATAAGCCTTGGCACACTTGAGGAAAACATAAAAAAAATAAATTCCCTGCTTTGTGAAAATACGGAGATTATGGCTGTTATAAAAGCAGACGCTTACGGTCATGGAGAGGGAGATATTTTAAAAAAGCTTTGTGAGTGTGGTATCAGATATTTTGCCGTATCAAACCTTGATGAAGCGATAAGCGTAAGAAAGCATTGTCCCGACGGTGAAATTCTGATTTTAGGCTATACTCCTCCGGAGTATGCCCATGAGCTTGAACAGTACAACATTATTCAGGGGGTACTGTCCCTTGAATATGCACAGGCACTGAACAGCTCGGCTGTAAGTAAAATCAGATGCCATATAAAAATTGATACAGGCATGGGAAGAATAGGTCTTAAATATTCCGATCCCGAACGCTGTGCAAGGGAAGCTGAAAAAATAGTAAATCTTCCGAAAATCAGTTCTGAGGGGTTGTACACACACTTTGCAGTTGCCGATTGTCCAGATGAGGAAAGTGTTGAGTACACAAGAAATCAGTCTGATTACATAACAAAGGTTTATGATTTTCTTTGTAAAAAGGGCATAAAGCTTCCGCATCTGCATTTTCTCAACAGTGCAGGAATATGCTACCACAACAACGAAAGAAGTACCCTTGCAAGGGCAGGAATTATCATGTACGGACTTTATCCGAATTATCCTGTAAAGCTTCCGATTGACATAAAACCTGTAATGTCCCTTAAAGCAGTTGTTTCGGTTGTAAAGCAGATGAGAACGGGCGAAAGCATAAGCTACGGCAGAACATATAAAGCGCCGAATAACAACGTAATTGCAGCTACCGTTACGGTAGGTTATGCAGACGGCTATTCAAGGCTTTTGTCAGGAAAGGCAGATGTACTTGTAAAAGGAAAACGCTGTAAGATAATCGGAAGAATATGTATGGATCAGCTTATGCTTGATGTTACAGATGTTCCTGATGTAAAAGAAGGGGATATTGTAACTCTTATCGGAAAAGACGGAAACGAGGAAATAACCGCTGATGAACTTGCATCACTTTACGATACAATAGGTTATGAGGTTGTATGCGGCATTTCAAAGCGTGTTCCAAGAATATATGTAGATTAAAAAACAGGAGGAAAAAATTTTGAGTGAATTTGTAAATGAGATAAATAAAAGAAGAACCTTTGCGATTATTTCGCACCCTGACGCAGGTAAAACAACACTTACGGAAAAACTGCTTTTATACGGTGGTGCTATCAATCAGGCCGGTGCTGTAAAGGGTAAAAAATCAGACCGTCACGCTGTGTCTGACTGGATGGAAATTGAAAAGCAGAGAGGTATTTCGGTTACTTCATCTGTAATGCAGTTCAGATACAATGACTACTGCATCAACATTCTTGATACTCCTGGACACCAGGACTTCTCGGAAGATACCTACCGTACACTTATGGCTGCTGACTCGGCTGTAATGGTAATTGACGCTTCAAAGGGTGTAGAAAATCAGACAAGAAAGCTTTTCAAAGTATGTGTTATGAGAAATATCCCGATTTTCACATTCATCAATAAAATGGACAGAGAAGCAAGGGATTCATTTGACCTTCTTGAACAGATTGAAGAAGAACTTGGTATCAAGACATATCCTGTAAACTGGCCTATCGGCTGTGGTAAGGAATTCAAGGGTGTTTATGACAGGGATAATAAGAAAATCATAAGCTTTTCAACTAACGGTAACGGTCATCAGGCAGATGCCGTTGAAGCTGATTTATATGACAGCTCACTTGACAATCTTATCGGTACGTCACATCGTGAAACACTTCTTGAGGAAATTGAACTTCTTGACGGTGCAAGTGAAGAATTTGACATGGAGCTTGTAAGAACAGGTAAGCTCTCCCCTGTTTTCTTTGGTTCTGCACTTACAAACTTTGGTGTTGAACCGTTCCTTAAAAACTTCCTTGAAATGACAACACCTCCACTTTCACGTAACTGTATTGAGGGTGAATGTGACCCGACTGACGAAAATTTCTCAGCTTTTGTATTTAAAATTCAGGCTAACATGAACA
>JAZQZW010000142.1:0-8490 GCA_045634285.1 Oscillospiraceae bacterium | reverse complement strand
TCAACGGTAAAGCTCAGGTTTTTTACAGCAGCATTATTGCCGTAAAACTTTGTCAGGTTTTTTATTTCTATCATTTATTTACCCATGCCTTTCATTATGATTTTAAATTTATACGGAAAAAGTCCGTATGAAAATGCTGATAGTTACACACACTATATTATCTCAAATAAATGTGAATAGACTGTGAATAAACTGTGACAGAATTATTAATAATAGCAAAAAAATGGTATAAGCCTGAGAAAATGAGTTAATCTGACAAATAAAGCAATAGATAGTAGTTGCGGGCTTTTCTGAATAATTTTAGTATAATATATAGAGAAGTAAAGATAGTATAGCATATGTCAACAAAAAACAAAAATGTAATTTTAGAGCTTTGTCAAAATGCCCAAAAGAAAGCAGAATTTGATGTGCAAGTATACAATTTTAAAGTTTGAAGCAATAAGAAACTGGTTAAAGTGTTGACTTTTGAAAAAAGCTGATTTATAATAACAATATGAAGTTTTGTAGTTTGCCATGTGTGCAGACTGTGAAATTTGAATACGTACGATTTTTTAAAACTTCCAAGAGAGGGGAAATGAACGATGATACTCAAGAAGAACAAGGCTGTTATCGCAGCTATTCTCTCTGCAGCACTCACAGTATCAGCAGTTATGCCAACTGTTTCAGCTGCAGGCACAAGAACAAAGCCGGAAAAGTATGGTGATTCAACATACGCTACAAGATTCCTGTCACTTTATGATGACGTAATCACAAACGGCGTAGACAACGGATACCTCAGTAAGAACAATATTGCACCGGGTGGTTTTGGTGTTCCTTACCACAGCGTTGAAGAACTCTGTGTAGAAGCTCCTGACTACGGTCATGAAACAACATCAGAAGCTATGTCATACATTGTATGGATGGCTGCTATGAGAGACTATATCGGTTCACTCGGTCTTACAGATGACAACGGCAACAAGGTTGATGCTACTCAGGATCTTGCTAAGGCTTGGGAAACAATGAAGGTTATGATTCCTACAGTTCAGACAGGCTTTATGGGCAAGACTGAACTCAGTGCTCAGTATTCAGAAGAACACGATACACCTGAAGAATATCCATCAGCTCAGTATGCTGATAACACAGGTTGTAACCCAATTCACAAGGAATTTGCAAGTGCTTACGGTAGTGACAGTGGTCTCTTCCTCATGCACTGGCTCGCAGACGTTGACGACTGGTACGGTTACGGCGGTGGCAGCGGCAAGTTCACATTTATCAATACATTCCAGCGTGGTGCTCAGGAATCATGTTGGGAAACTGTTCCGCACGGATGTGTAGAAAAACTTGAATATGGTATGAAGGGCACAAGAGGTATCAAGGGTGTATTCTCAACAGATGCACAGGTAGCTCCACAGTGGTCATACACAAACGCACCTGACGCGGAAGACCGTGCTATTCAGGCTGTATACGCTGCTATCAGATGGAACGTAGCTCCATCAAATGTTGTAACTGAAGCTGGTAAGATGGGTGACCAGTGCCGTAACAACATGTTTGATAAGTACTATAAGAAGATTGGTTGTCAGGATCCATCAAACAGAGCTAACTCATACGAAGGCGCTCACTACCTTATGTCATGGTACACATCATGGGGTGGTGCTATCGATGGCTCATGGGCATGGCAGATCGGTGCTTCACACTGTCACGAATTCTACCAGAACCCACTCGCAGCATATGCTCTTATCGCTGATCCAAGCCTCAAGGCAGCTATGAAGACAGGTGCAAACGCTGTTAAGGACTATACAAAGTCACTTGAAAGACAGCTCGAATTCTACCTCTGGCTCCAGTCAGAACAGGGGCCAATTGCCGGTGGTGCAACAAGCTCATGGCATGGTAGATACCTCAAGTATGAATATCTCTCAGATGTAGATGCTGATTATATTGCTAAGTATGGTACAAATATTCCTACAACATTCTATGATATGGCATATCAGGAACACCCAGTATACGCTGACCCAGGTTCAAACCACTGGATCGGTAACCAGGTATGGGCTATCCAGCGTCTTGCTGAAATGTACTATGTAATTAAGAATAACCCAACAGAAGTTTCTAACAGCGTTAAGGCTGGTGGCCTTTCAATGGAAGAAGCTCTTGAAAAGATTCTTGACAGATGGGTTGAATGGTTCGTAGGCGAAGTACAGCTCAATGCTGATGGTTCATATGCTATTCCTTCAACACTTAACTGGTTCGGCCAGCCAAAGACATGGAATGGTGCATATCAGGAAAGCACAGGCGTAACATGTGAAGTTGGCGGTTATGGTGATACTGACTTCGGTTGTATCGCATCACTCTGTAACACACTTATCTACTACGCTAAGGCTCACGGTGTTGCAACAGAAGCTGCTTACAAGTCAGATAATACAGATGTTGCTGCAAAGGGTCTTTACACAGCTCACGCACTCCTCGACAGAACATGGAAGGTTGGACGTGACGATATCGGTGTAACTAAGAAGGACAAGAACGGCAGCATGTACAGACTCTTTGAACAGTCAGTTCATGTTCCAACAGATTATAATGGTACAATGCCTAACGGCGACCCACTTAAGAATGGTGCTACATTCAGCAGCATCCGTTCAATGTACAATGACGTAGAAAAGTATGTTGAATACAAGAACGCTTATGAATCAAACAACCTCGCTTCACTTGGCACAAGCAAGGAAGATATGGCTAAGAAGCAGGAAGTTATGGAATCAGTAGAACTCACACTTCACAGATTCTGGCATGCAGGTGACTACCTCATGGCTCTTGGTACAATGACTGAACTCTACCCAGATCTTCAGGCTGACAAGTATGATGAAGGCGGAGAAGTAATCGAACCAGCTCTTAAGGTTGAATCATCAATCGAAGTTGAAGTTGGCAAGACAGAAACAATTACTTCAAATGTAACAGGTTCTACATTTACATCAGCTGACGATTCAGTTGCTACAGTTTCACCAACTGGTACTGTAACAGGTGTTAAGGAAGGTACAACAACAGTTACTGTAACTACACCAAACGGCCAGACAGCAACAGTTACAGTTACAGTTACAGGCGGTAGCTCAACAACTACAACAATTCCTGGCGGCACTCTTGATCCAAGTAAAGATTACCTCTATGGTGACGTTGACCTTAATGGTGATGTAGCTGTTGGTGACGTTATCAGACTTTCAAAGAACCTTATCAATGACTCACTGTTCCCACTTGGTAACGGCGATGCTGATACAAAGGCTCAGGCAACAGAACAGGCAAATGTTAAGTACGATACACTTATTGACAACGTTGACGCAAGTACACTTATCGAATACGTAACAGGTAGCGATATCGTATTAGGTCCACAGTAATAAATATAAGGTTTTTCATTTAATTCCTTTTTATAGCTTTAATCCGGTCTTTTAAATAAGGCCGGATTTTTTTTGCTTTAATCTCTTGATTTATTGTTTGGATAATGCTATAATAAGATGATAGGATAAAATGGCTTAATAGTCGATATAATAAAAAGCAAAAGAGAGGTGTACTATGATTCGTAGTATGACAGGTTATGGCAGACAGCAGCAGATTGTTGAGCAGCATGACATAACTGTTGAAATAAAATCGGTAAACCACAGATATTATGAATTTTCGGCAAGAGTGCCGAGAGCGTATGGATTTCTTGAAGAAAAGCTTAAAACCTTTATGAAGGGGAGTATTTCAAGAGGTAAGGTTGAGGTTGGTGTTTTACTCAATAACCTCAACGGCAAGGAAGTCAATATAAACATTGACAAGCTTATGGCGGCAGGTTATGTAAATGCTCTCAGAGAAGCAAACAAAGAACTTGGTCTTGAAGATGACCTTACATTGTCAAGAATTATAAAGTTTTCGGATATCTTTAATGTTCAGAAAATTGCAGATGATGAAGAAAAAATCTGGGGTTATGTTCAGATGGTAGCAAAGGAAGCTCTTGAGAAGTTTATAGCTATGCGTCAGACGGAGGGGCTTTCTCTTAAAAATGACCTTCTTGAAAAAATTGCAAATATTGAAACTATTCTTGAAAAGGTTGAAGCTGCTGCTCCGCTTACATCTGTAAAATATCGTGAAAAGCTTATGGCAAAGCTTACAGAAATTCTGGGAGATAAAAATATAGACGAACAGCGAATTATTACTGAGGCAGCAATTTTTGCGGAAAAGATTGCAATTGATGAAGAAACTGTGCGTCTTAGAAGTCATATAAATCAGTTCAGAGAACTTCTTGAAACCGATGAACCACTTGGAAGAAAGCTTGATTTTCTTGTGCAGGAAATCAATCGTGAAATTAACACGATGGGTTCAAAGGCGCAGGATGTTGAAATTACAAAATGCGTTGTTGATATGAAATCAGAAGTTGAAAAAATAAGAGAACAGATTCAGAATATAGAATAATGGTGGAAATATGCAGTTTGTAAATATAGGATTTGGGAACATGGTTTCGTCATCAAAGCTTGTTGCAATTGTAAGTCCTGAATCTGCACCGATTAAAAGACTTGTTCAGGACGCAAGAGATGACGGAAGACTGATAGATGCTACATATGGCAGACGAACAAGGGCTGTTCTTATTATGAACAGTGACCATGTAATTTTATCTGCTATACAGCCTGAAACTATTTCTGCACGATTTGATGAAAAGGAAGATGATGAAGATGAAGAATAAAGGACGTATGATTGTTGTTTCAGCACCATCGGGATGCGGTAAGGGAACAATTCTTGCTGAAATTTTAAAGGATGACAGCTTTTATTATTCAATTTCGGCTACAACACGTCAGCCGAGAGAGGGAGAAGAAAATGGCGTAAACTACCATTTTATTTCAAAGGAAGAATTCGAAAAGCTTATTGCAGAAGATGGTATGCTCGAATACGCAACCTACTGTGACAATTATTATGGTACTCCAAGAAAAATTCTTGAAGACAAAATGAATGAGGGCATTAATGTAATACTTGAAATTGAGGTTCAGGGTGCTATGAAGGTACGTGAACTCTGTCCTGATGCGGTTTTTATTTTCGTTGTCCCACCGTCAATTGCTGAGCTTGACCGCAGACTCAGAAAGCGTGGAACTGAAACTGATGAGGTAATCGCAAAGCGTGTTGCCGAAGCAGCCGGTGAAATAGAAAAAGCGGTAAACTATGATTATGTTTTAGTCAATGCGGCACTTGAAGATGCTGTTGAAGACTTTAAGACTATTATTAAGGCAGAAACTATGAAAACTGCATATTCCAAAAATTTAATTGATGAGGTGCTTAAAAATGCTTAGACCAGCTATTACACAGCTTATTTCAAAAAATGACAGTTACTATTCACTTGTTATTGGTGTTGCAAAACGTGCAAGAGAAATTGCCAACACACTTGTTGAAGAAAAGAAAACTCTTGAAGAAAAGCCTGTAAAAACTGCTGTTGAAGAACTTGCAAACGGCAAGTATAAAATTGTAGAAACTAAAATTGAAGAAACTACAGAAGAAGCTGAAGTAAATGCTGCTCCTGTAATGACAGAAGCGGATTTATAATTTGAAAAGAAATGTCGGCAGATTTGACGGCTAAAATGAAGGTTACTGTTGCTGTAAGTTCGGCAACTATTGCCTTTGACAAGCCTTTTGATTACCTTGTTCCGCAAAAGTTGGCGGATAAGGTTCAGGTGGGTAAAAGAATACTTGTGCCATTTGGCAGGGGTAACAGAAAGCGTGTGGGACTTATTTTACGTGTTGGTCAGGCTGATGAAAAGCTTGTACCAAAGCTAAAATATATCCTGTCCGTTGAGGATGATGAGGCTGTTTTAAACGCAGAAATGCTTGAACTTATGGAATGGCTTCGTGACAGCACTTTCTGTACCTACTATGATGCAGTTAAGACAATGCTTCCGTCGGGAATGAACATCAATATAAAAGAGCATTACACGCCTGTTTTACAGGAAGATGTGTCATGTCTTAATGATGATGAAATTTCCGTTTACAGCTTGTTTAATGTGTCGGAAAATCCCGATGTGACTGCTGAACAGATAAAGGCAAAAGGACAGGGGCTGATTCTTGAATCGCTTATTTCAAAGGGCTATATAAAATACACTCTTGACAGTAAACAGGCAGTTGGTGACAATACTGTAAAAATTGCTGTGCTTACTCAAGAATATCTTAATTCTCCCGATAATTTCAAGCTTACTGTAAAGCAGAAGGCGCTTGTTAAGACTATATCCGAAAATGAGGAGATTTCTGTAAAGGAAGCCTGTTACATAAGTGGTGTAGGTACAAGTGTTCACAAAAAGCTTGTGGAAAAGGGTGTAATTCTTGAAAAGGATTATGAGGTTTTCCGTACTGTTGAAATCGGTCAGAACAATACAAGAAATATTGATGACGTGGTTTTAACAGATGAACAGCAGAATGTTTATAGTAAGGTTTATGACAAGATGCAGGAAAATAAGGCACATTGCTTTTTGCTGCATGGCGTTACGGGAAGTGGTAAAACTTCTGTCTTTGAAAAGCTTATCGGTGAGTGTATAAAAATGGGAAAACAGGCAATTCTGCTTATCCCTGAAATTTCCCTTACCCCTCAGACGGTAAGGAAATTCCGTGAGCTGTATGGTGAAACTGTTGCTGTAATACACAGCAGTCTGTCACTCGGACAGCGTATGGACGAATATAAACGAATAAAACGTGGACTTGCAAAAATTGCTGTTGGAACACGAAGTGCAGTTTTTGCACCATTTGACAATATAGGACTTATTGTTGTTGATGAAGAGGGTGAACGTTCCTACAAATCGGATAGTACACCAAGATACCATGCTATTGAGATGGCAAAAAAACGTTGCCGTACTCATAATGCAGTACTTTTGTTAGCTTCAGCAACACCGTCGATAGAAAGCTATTACTACGCTCAGAGGGGCATTTATGAGCTTCTCGAAATGAAAAAGCGTTATTCGGGATTTGAACTTCCACAGGTGGGAGTTGTTGATATGAACGATGAACGAAATGACGGGAATGCCTCTGAGTTCAGTAATATTTTAATCGACGAAATAAGTGAAAATCTTAAAAACAATGAACAGACGATACTTCTTCTTAACAGAAGAGGATATCATACCATAATCAGCTGCTGTGACTGTCATAAGCCTGTATACTGTCCTAACTGCAGTATACCTATGACCTATCACAAGGTGAATGACCTTCTGATGTGTCATTACTGTGGTCACAGTCAGAAAATGCCGGATACATGTGCTGAGTGTGGAAGTACACGTCTGAAGCAGATGGGTTTTGGCACACAAAAGCTTGAGGAACAGCTTGAAAAGTTATTTCCACAGGCAAAGATTCTGCGTATGGACGCAGATACTACCATGTCGAGATACTCCTATGAGAAAAATTTCAAGGATTTCGGCAAGGGCAAATATGATATAATGATAGGAACACAGATGATAGGCAAGGGGCTTGACTTTCCGAATGTAACACTTGTGGGTATTCTTTCGGTGGACAAGGCACTTTATGCAGGTGATTTCAGAAGCTATGAAAGAACCTTTTCACTTGCGGCTCAGGTTGTGGGAAGATGTGGCAGAGGAAGTAAAAAGGGAAGAGCATATTTACAGACATTTATGCCCGACCATTATGTCCTCAATCTTGCGGCAAGTCAGGATTATCACGCTTTTTACAATGAGGAAATTGCTATCCGAAAGGCTCTTCTTTTTCCACCTGTATGCGATATATGCGTAATCGGGGTGAGTAACGAAGATGAAGCAAAGGCTGCGTCACTTTCGGTGGGCATAAATAATATTATAAAAAATCTTGTGCAGAAGGGCGTCAGCTTTCCTCTCAGGCTGTTGGGGCCTGTTAAATGTTCCTATGGAAAAATAAACGGTAAATATCGTTACCGACTTATACTCAAATGTAAAAATACAGCCGTTTTCCGTGAGTTTGTAAGACAGATTCTTGCTCAGGCAGGGAAACTGAAGGAATTTAATGATTCTGCCGTTTTTGTTGATATAAACGGTGATATTGGTATTTAAAAAGGGAGAATATTACAAATGGCAATCAGAAAAATTGTAACAAAGGAAGACCCGATTTTAAGAAAGGTGTGCAAGCCTGTTGAAAAGTTTGATGATAAACTTGCACAGCTTCTTGATGACATGATTGAAACACTTACCAAAGCACAGGGTGTGGGACTTGCCGCACCACAGGTAGGATTTTTAAAAAGACTTTTTATTATGGATCTTGGTGATGGTATAATTGAATGTATCAATCCGGAGATTATCAAAACAAGCGGTAAACAGAGAGTTACTGAAGGTTGTCTTTCATGCCCTGAAGACTGGGGTGTTGTTACAAGACCTATGAAGTGTAAGCTTAAAGCTCAGAACAGATTCGGCGAATTTTTTGAACTCAGCTTAACAGAGCTTGGAGCACAGTGTGCATGTCATGAAAATGACCACCTTGACGGTAAGCTTTTTGTTGATATAATCGAAGAACGTTTACAACCTGATGAGGATTAATAATATGAAAATA
>JAZQZW010000141.1:0-10993 GCA_045634285.1 Oscillospiraceae bacterium | reverse complement strand
GCTTGGCCACCGACTTAGTATAATCCTCCGCAGCATCATTGACAATATTTCCGTTTTCATCCATTTTCAGAAGACCTGAATACAAATTTCCTATGACGGTCATTGAACATTCATCCTCTGCAAACTGCGGGTCAAGACTTTCAGGATGCCCTACCATAGCGTAGTCAAAGCTGTATCCCGACCCGTCAGATTCATTCTTCTCACAGCCGGCCGCAAATGCTGATAAAGCAATAATTGCTGCCATAAAAATTGCCGTTTTTTTCAATTTATTCTCTCCTTTTAAGCCAGTTGTTCTTTAACAGGCTAAATTATTTATTCCACAAAAATATTATATCATTTTTGTGGAATATAATCAATAGAAAATTGGAGATAAAAGTAAAAAAAGACAGAATTTTTTATGGAAATATTCTTAATTACAAAAGCATGTCGTTACTATTGACATTCTGCGTAAATAATGTATAATTATAATAGTATCATTAAAAATAGTATAAGGAGAAGTTGATGAAATTCAAATTCCACCCCAAGCATAATGCAATAGCGGCTTATGTTATCATTACCTTTGCAATATGCCTTCTGCTTGTTGCACTGGTTTTCAAATACAGTACTATTATAGATTACGGGAAAAAGCTTATATCTGTGCTTTCTCCTGCTTTATGGGGACTATGCATAGCGTATGTACTAAATCCGTTTATGATGTTCTGTGAAAGACATTACAAAAAATGGCTTTGCCGTAAAAAAGACAGAAGCGGACTTACAAGAACCCTTGCAATAACAACATCGCTTATTTTGTTTTTAGGTGCTGTTACAGCACTTATCGTTGCAATTATTCCTGAGCTTAAGGATACTGTGACAGAGTTTTTCAAAACCCTGCCGTCCTATCTTACCAACCTGCAGCACTATGTCACAGATATAATAAACAAGCTTATTGAATGGCGGCCTGAACTTGCGGAGGTTTTCAGCTTTGAATTTACCGATATGCATGAAATAATACTCAGTACCGCAGACAAACTCGAACCAAAGCTTAATGAAATGTTTACAAACGGAGATATCATTTCCAAAGTAACAAACGGTGCATGGGCATTTATTATTGCATGTAAGGATTTCTTACTTGGATTCATCGTTTCAGTATATCTGCTTTATAATAAGGAAACCTATCTTGCACAGATTTCAAAAATAATTCATGTTGCATTTTCTGAAAGAAAGAGAACAATTATTCTGAAAATTGCCTCAAGAACAAACGAAACATTTGTACACTATTTTACAGGAATGGCTGTTGATTCAATCGTAATCGCGTTGATTTCATTTGTGGCACTCAACATTATGGGACTGCAAAGCTATGCGACTCTGATCAGCATAATACTCGGTGTCACAAATATGATTCCTGTATTCGGCCCGATTGTCGGCTCGGTTCCATCTGCTTTTCTTATATTGCTTACATCACCGGAAAAAACAATTATATTCATTCTTTTTATACTGATACTTCAGCAGATAGACGGAAATATTATTGCCCCTAAAATTATCGGAAACACTCTCGGACTTTCACCGTTCTGGATAATGTTTTCAATTTTCCTGGGCGGAGGACTTTTCGGATTTGCGGGTATAATAATATTCGTACCTACATTTGCAGTTATCTACAGTATTATAAAGGAAATTGTTGAAACAGGACTTGAAAACAAAGACCTTCCCGTTCGGACAGAAGATTACAGACATGAGCGTACCGAACCTATTATAAAGCTTTCAAACTTCAAATTTTCAAAACAGCGCAGACAGCATAAAAAAATATTCAAAAGAGAGTCCAAAAAGGAAACAAAAACAACAGAAAAAGAAAAAGATGAAAAGGAGTAAATCATGATTTCAGAAATTCAGAAGAAAATTCTTCAGCTTAAAAAAGAAAAGAATGCGGTTATTCTCGCACATGCATATCAGGCAAAGGAAATAGTTGAGATTGCCGACGAAACAGGCGATTCATATGCACTCAGCGTAGCAGCCAAAAAATATGACTGTGACGCATTTATCATGTGCGGTGTTCACTTTATGGCAGAAACAGTTAAAATGCTTTCACCTGACAAGCGTGTGTTTCTTGCAAACGAAATTGCAGGCTGTCCTATGGCAGAACAGATGGACCCGGAAATGATTTCACAGATTAAGGAAAAAGAGCCTGACAGAACGGTTGTTGCTTACATCAACACTACTGCTGCTTTAAAAACAGTATGTGACGTATGTGTAACATCTGCAACAGCAGTAAAAATCTGTAAGCAGATTGAAAATGACAAGATACTTTTTATTCCTGACTGCAATCTTGGCAGCTATGTTCAGAAACAACTTTCTGAAAAAGATATAAAGCTTTTACAGGGTGGATGTCCTGTTCATGCATCAGTGACACTGAACGACCTCAAATCAGTAAAGGAACGTTACCCTGACGCTCTTGTGCTTGTTCACCCTGAATGCCGTCCTGAAATCACCGATGCTGCCGATTATGTAGGTTCAACAACAGGCATCATGAAATTTGCAAGAGAATCTGATGCAAAGGAATTTATCATTGGCACAGAAATCAGCATTACAGAACACCTACAGTACGAAATGCCTGATAAGGAATTCTACAATCTTTCAAAGAAAATCATCTGCCCTAACATGAAGCTTACCACACTTATGGACGTTTACAAAACTCTTGAAAATCTTGACAAAGGCAAGGCGTTCGAAATCAAAATGGACGATGAACTTATAAGAAAAGCAAAAGTCTGCATTGATGAAATGATTAGACTCGGCGGATAAAATCAAAGCGTTCCCGAAAGGGAACGCTTTTTATATTTCCTTAAGCTTTCTGTTAAGTGCCGAAACAGGAAGTCCGACAACATTAAAATAATCACCGCATATTCCTTTGACCAGAAGCGAACCTTTACCCTGTATTCCATAGCCACCCGCTTTGTCAAATGGCTCTCCACTGTCCATGTAAGCTTCAATTTCAGCATCGGATAAATCATGGAATTCCACCTCGGTTTTTTCTGTAAACGAAACAGTTTTATTATTATATAGTATACACACACCTGTGTACACATAATGCTTTCTGCCTGACAATGCTCTGAGCATTTCAAAACAGTCATTTCTGTCCTTTGGTTTTCCAAGAATCTTATCATCAATTACAACTACTGTATCACAGCCGATTACAACTGCATCATCGACTGAAACCGACTTTGCCTTGACAGCCGCAAGATATTCAGCAGCCATATCAGACGAAATATCGTCAGGCAGTGTTTCATCTGCATCGGACGGCATAACTTCAAATTCCTCCGTAATTAGTCCAAGCAATTCCTTACGTCTTGGCGAAGCCGAAGCAAGAATAATCTTCATATTTTTATATCTCCTTTTATGAACTGTTACTGTATAATCTATTTTATCATATTATAAACTTTTTTGCAAATTTATGATTTTAAACATAATACGCATGAAAATTTACCACTATTATTATAATTGTTGCAATTATTTGTTAAGTATGCACAAAAAGAGTTGAAAAGATTTTAATGCATTTTTTAATAAAAGTCACGTTTGTTCACATTTTGTTCACAAATTTCCATAAAAAATATGCTATAATGAAATTACCTAAGAGGTGTGAATTAATAATTAAATTGAAAGGATTGATTAATGATGGTTAGAAACAAATTAAACAGAATTAAAGCAGCCGTTGTCAGTGCTGCAATGGTTGCAACTACATTTGCTGCTCCTGTAATGAATTCATTTACAAGCGTTACAGCAGCTGTAGCGGAAGTTAAAACTCTTCCACACACATTTGTTGCAGACGGTGTTGAAGATGGTCCACGTCAGGCAAACGTTGCACTTCCAAGTGGTACAAAAGCAGGTGATACTATTTACCTGAACTTCACAACTTCTTCAACAGTAAACGCTTCAATCGGTGTATATGGTTTTGGTACAGACAGCGAGGCTGACAAATACTGGTACTCAATTCCAACTACTGAACAGCCTTCATTCAGCTCAGGCGGTAAGTCATCATTTGAATGTAAGGTAGTTATCCCTACTGCTATGAAGGGTAATCCTACAAAAATCGGTATTGGTGTATGGTATCCGGAAGACAGCTCTGAATGGACACTTGAATCAATCAAAACATCAGGCGGCGGATCAACTTCAGATCCATCTGATCCGGATCCTGTAGATCCTAACATTCCTGTATCAGCTAATGCAAAGAGCGGTACTTATACTTTCACAGACAATAAGGATGGTACAGCTACAATTACTGCAACACTTTCAGCTCAGTATGCTGAAAAGGATGCTGACGGAAATGATATAACACAGTTTGATTTCCTCCTTACACAGGGACATGACGAAGAAGACTATGCTCCTTATAAGGATGCTGACGGAAACGAACTTCCTGAAAGAGGCGAAAACGATCCAATCAACTCACATAAGTTTGCTTTCTCAAACTTTGGAATTGATGATATGTCAAACACACTCTTCCAGTCATTTGAATATGTAATCAAGTCAGACGATTATGATATGTCTACAATTCAGTACGGTGGTGGTATCAACGTTGAAGCTGCTTCACCAGCCGATACAGAATATGCTAAGGGCAAAAACGGTTACTGGTACAACGACCAGGGTACAGAAGAATTAGAAGAATTTGCTTCTAAGTTTGCAGAAGCTGGTGTTGTTGAAGACGTACACAGCGGTTATGAAGCTACAGGCTGCGGCAGTTATGCAAAGCTTACTTGGGACGTTCCTGTAGGCGTTCAGCCATACGTTGACCTTTCAAACAGCAGTAACTCTGTTGGTTTCCAGTACTGGTGGGGTAAGGACGATACTAAGGAATCAACTAATGATAAGGGTGACACACTCAACTATAAAGAAATTCCTGAAATCCATCTTGTAAGCTGTACAGCTACATACACAAGATCAATGACTGTTCCTTACAATGAAACGGTTGCAGGTCCTAAGGACACAACTCTTACACAGGGTGACGACGCAACAAATCAGGTTAAATTCCCACTTGCTGATATCGAACTCGGCGAAAGAGATAAGCTTTCAGCAGTTAAGTTCTCATTCAAGTCAGCTGAAGCTATGAACCAGTTTGTTGGTGCATGCGGCATCTCAGTTGACTCAGCAAAGGTTCAGGAAGCAGCAGGCGTTGTTGACGGCTGGTACCAGACAGGTAATATTGCAGTTATCAACTCAGAAGGCACATTCGATGTAATGTGGATTCTCCCAGAATCTATCAGAAACGGTGTATACCCTGACGGTGAAGTATTAATGGGTTACTGGTACGGTGATGTTGAAGGCGGTGAAAAGCTTGCCGATGTAACAATCAGCGATGTTGAATACTATGTATACAGAACAAATGAAGAAGATATGACCATTACAGACGGTAAGGGTATGGAACTTCCTGAAGAAATCGAACTTGAAGTTGGCGATACATACAGCTTAATCGTTAATGTAAAGAATTGTACATTTGAATCTGACAGAACAGCAGTTGCTACTGTTACAAATTCAGGTATAATCAAGGCAGAAGGTGCTGGTCTTGCAAAGGTTACAGTTACAACACCAGAAGGCCAGACAGCAACAGTTGTAGTAAGAGTTACAGAACCTGAGGTTACTACAGCAGCTACAACTACAGTAGTTACAACTACAACAACTACAACTGAAACAACAGTTGACCCAGATACAGTTGTTGACTGGGGCAGAGTATTATATGGTGACGTAGACGTTGACGGCTCAGTAGCTCTTGCAGACGTAGTTGTACTTTCAAAGCACTTAGTTAATACACAGCTTTTCCCATTACGTAACGCAACAGCTAAGGAAAATGCGAACTGTAAGTATGATGAAAACATTGACAACTTTGATAACATCAAGCTTATCGAATACAATTCAGGCGTACTTACTCTTCTTGATTTAGGTCCTGAAGACAAGTCAAATTGCCCAATGTATGAAACACCAGATATTAAAAAGTTAATCGAATTACAGACAGCTAAGTAATTAAATTTCAGCATCCCGAAAGATTTTTCTTTCGGGATGCTTTTTTCTTGACAAATGAATCAAAAAATGTTAAAATTGAAAATGGATATTATTTTCAAAACTTCAGGTGGTGTATTAATGAGACCAAGCGACTATAAAACACGTCAGAAAGAAATTATTCTGAATTTATTTTTAGAAAATAAGGACAAACATCTGACTGCCGCAGATATAGTAAATCATATCAATAAAAACGATGAAAACATCGGAACCGCAACAGTCTACAGATATCTTGACAAGCTTGTAACTTTAGGAACAATACGAAAATACTTTCTTGATGATAAAACAAGTGCATGCTATCAGTATATCGACCCTGATAATAACTGTAAAGAGCATTTTCATCTTAAATGTATAGAGTGCGGTGCTTTAATGCATCTTGACTGTACTTATATGCAGTCAATCGGTGAACATATTCTTGCCGAGCATGGATTTACAATAGACAACTCAAGAACTGTTTTATATGGAAGGTGCAAAAACTGTGAAAAATAAAATCTTATCATTAATAATTTCTATTGCAACAATATTCACCCTTACTGCCTGCAGTACAAATACTGCCCAGGATAACGGAAAACTTCAGGTTGTAACAACGCTTTTTCCGCAGTATGACTTAGTAAGAGCCGTTACAGGCGAAAATGCAGATATTACTCTCCTGCTGACTCCAGGTGCCGAAAGTCATTCATATGAGCCAACAGCGGCAGATATAGCAAAAATTCAACAGGCAGATTTATTTATCTATAACGGTGGTGAATCTGAAGTATGGGTTGACAAAATCCTTGACTCATCAGGTGATGTCGAAGCATTAAGACTTATGGATTATGTTCACCCGCTTGAAAAAACACACGAACAAGATGAACATACAGAACACGAAGAGCATGAAGCAGAATATGACGAACATATTTTCACCTCACTTAAAAATGCGGTTATTATGCTTGACGCCATAAACGATAAAATATGTGATATAGATAATCAGAATGCTGATATTTATAATAAAAACACAGAAAACTACAGCACCGAACTTCAAAAACTTGATAATGATTTTGCTGAAATGATTTCTTCTGCAAAACAAAGAAAGATTGTTCTTGCTGACCGAAATCCTTTCAGATATTTTGCAAATGATTACGGACTTGAAATTCAGGCGGCTTTCAGCGGCTGCTCCCACGATACTGACGCAAGCCCTTCTGTAATTTCAGAGCTTATAACACAGGTTATCGATGAAAATATACCGATTATATTTACGATTGAATTTTCAAGTCAGGATATTGCAATTAAAATTGCTGAGGCAACAGGTGCAGGAATTTCAACATTCCATTCATGCCAAACTATTTCGAAGGGTGATTTTGAAAATGGAATTACTTATCTGGATTTAATGGAACATAACTACAGAAAACTTTCGGAGGCACTTAACTGATATGCTTGATAATTTTCTTTCTATGATGACTCCCGAATTTATCAGATATATTCTCGTTCCTGCCGTAGTAGGCGGTGTTGCAGTAACACTCTGCTCGGCACTTCTGGGAGTAAGCCTTGTGCTTAAAAAATATTCAATGATTGGTGACGGTTTATCACACGTAGGCTACGGTGCACTTGCAGTTGCAGCTGTAATGAACTTTGCACCACTCAGATTTGCACTTCCTGTGGTAGTTGTTGCTGCAATTATTCTTCTCAGACTCAGTGACAACAGCAAGCTCAGAGGTGATTCCGCAATAGCAGTTTTTTCAACT
Source organism: Oscillospiraceae bacterium (assembly GCA_045634285.1). Classification (GTDB taxonomy): domain Bacteria; phylum Bacillota; class Clostridia; order Oscillospirales; family Ruminococcaceae; genus Porcipelethomonas. The sequence continues at coordinate 3,257 of JAZQZW010000141.1, read as the reverse complement.
ACTGCACTTGCAATCGGAATACTTGTTTCCTCAAAAGCTGGAATGATGAATGACGTAAGCCATTACCTTTTCGGAAGTATTCTTGCCATGGACAAAAATGATGTAATTTTAAGCGTCATAATGTCTGTGCTTGTAATAATAATTTTTGTAATTTTCTATCACAAGATTTTTGCTGTTACCTTTGATGAAAACTTTTCAAAAGCAACCGGTGTAAAAGTCAACATCTACAAAATGTTGATTGCGGTTCTTACAGCTGTCACAATCGTTCTTGGAATGATGATGATGGGTTCGCTTTTAATTTCAAGTCTTATTATTTTTCCTGCCCTCACTTCAATGAGATTGTGCAAAAGCTTCCGTTCGGTAGTTATCTGCTCAGGCTGTGTATCGGTTGTATGCTTTCTGATTGGATTATTCCTATCCCTCGCGGCAGATACTGCACCGGGTGCAAGTGTTGTTGTAGTAAATGTTATTGTGTTTGCAATATTCACACTTATTTCAAAAATCAAAGGAAATTAACCAATGATTCTTAATCAAAACGACGCTTTTCAGCGTCGTTTTTCAGATAAAAGCTTTTCTTCCGATACAGTCATAACTGCACCATTTCCTGCTCTCATTTCATTTTCAGCTCTATGGCAGATAAGAATCTGAGGATTATTGACTTTCGGAATATAAACCTTTGTTTTCTTTTCACAATGTACTCGTCTAACCATTGAATTTTCTCCTTAATAAATTTTATCAATATTATTATAGTACATTTGAGCCAATTTATTTCAAGAAAAAAATATATTTTTTTAAGGTGATTTTATGAACAGTTTTTTCAAGGATTTAAGCTTCAGCTTAAACGCAACAGTACCAATTTTTGTCATGATGGTACTGGGCTGGATTTTAACAAAAGTAAAAATTTTAGATGAACAATCGGCACGAAAACTCAGCCAGTTTTCCTTTAAAATACTTCTTCCTGCACTTCTTTTTCAGGATTTGTCAAATGCCGACTTCATCTCAATATGGGACGGAAAATTTGTAATTTTCTGCTTTGCTGTAACAGTAATTTCCATTTTTATCGCATTTGCAATTTCAAAATTTTACCATGAAAAATCCGAACGCGGAGAGTTCATTCAGGCTTCCTACAGAAGCAGTGCCGCTGTTCTCGGAATAGCCTTTGTAAACAACATTTACGGCAGCTCACAAATGGCATCACTGATGATTATCGGTACCGTTCCTCTTTACAATATTATTGCCGTAATCGTGCTTTCACTCACCTCTCCTGAAAAAGACAAAAGAAAATCCCCGAAGGAAATTTTTATCAAAACTTTCAAAGATGTTATAACAAACCCGATTATAATCGGTATTGCTCTGGGAATTATATGGTCACTTCTGAAAATTCCTCAGCCTGTAATTTTTGCAAAATCGGTTTCCTATCTCGCAAACATGGCAAGCCCTGTTTCGCTTATTGCACTTGGTGCGCTTTTCAAGATAAGCGATGCCAAATCAAAGCTTTCTGTCAGCTTTGTGATTACCTTTATCAAACTTATTCTTTTCTGTGCGTTGTTCCTGCCTGCCGCAGTAAAGCTTGGTTTTACAGGAGAAAAGCTTGTGGCAATTCTGGTAATGCTAGGAAGTGCAACAACAGGAAGCTGCTTTGTAATGGCAAAAAATATGGGACACAATGGTGTTGTAACCTCATGTGCTGTTATGATTACAACTCTTTTAAGCTCGCTTACTCTTACCCTGTGGCTGTTTATTCTTAAAAGTATGGAATATATTTAATCTCCTTTCAGACTGTAAAAAAACAAAAATAGCGGGCGACCACTGGTCGCCCCTACATGCAAACAACAAATTTAAGCCATTTGTAGGGGCGAGCATTGCTTCGCCCGTTAGTGTAAAATGACTTTCTCGACAACCCAAAGCACCTCTTTACAGAGGTGCTTTGGGTTTATATATTCAATTTAAATGAGCTTTGTACCCTCGTTGTCAATACGATACTCATTAACCTGCCAGCCGTTTAAACCTGCATTGTCAAGAGAGAACTTCACCTTACCTGCAAAATACTTATTTTCTTCATCAACAATAGCCATTATAGTAGGGCCTGCACCGCTTATGTAGGCCGCATAAGCACCATGATTGTACGCTATATCAAATATTTCACGAGCATTCGGGATAAGTCCCATTCTGTATGGCTGATGAAGCTTATCATGAACAGCAGTACGCAGATTTTCAAACTTACCTGTAAGAAGTGATGATGAAAAGAGAGCGGCTCTTGAAAGATTGTACACAGCATCCTTATGTGAAACCTGTTCAGGCAGACAACCTCTTGTGCTGTCGGTTTTCAGTTCAAAGTTAGGAACGATTGTCACAAATTTAAGCTTTGTATAAACCTCCTGTTTAACCCAGTGTACCTTTCTGCCGTCAAATACGGCAGTTACAATACCGCCAAGCAAAGCAGGAGCAGTATTGTCAGGATGACCCTCAATCTGTGCGGCAAGGTCAACCAGGTCATCAACAGTTAGGGGATTACCCAGAAGCTTATTAGCTCCCACCAGCCCCGATACTATACAAGCCGAGCTTGAACCCATGCCTCTCGCCATAGGAATATTGTTTGTCTGACGGATTGTAAGACCTTTCATTTCCTTACCACAAACGTTGAACAAATCCTTTGCCGAAATATAGATAAGATTTTTTTCATCTGTAGGCACTTCAACATTGTCAAGTGATTTGATGTCAATCGTATCGTTTTCTTCCATTTCAACATAATTATAGTATGTAAGTGCAAGACCGAGAGCGTCAAATCCTGCTCCGAGGTTTGCAGAAGTTGCAGGTATCTGTATTTTAATCATTTTATGTTCTCCTTTTGATTATGATTTAAATTTCACTACTATATTATATTGTAATTTATTTGCAGAAGTTTGTCAAGTATTTATCAATAGTTAACGTAAAAAGTATTTTTTGATAACACATTTTAAAATTAATACTTAACTATGTTATATTTTTCTATAATCAAAAACACTTTTTGCCATATCAATATCAAATATTATTTCAAGTGAAGTCAACTGTTCATCTTTAAAATAGCCAAAAGAGATAAATATTTTTCCATTCAATAAATATACATATCTGACAGTATGTTGTGGTCAAGCATTTTTGTAACACCCTGACCTAATTTTTCGGCTGTAGTAATTATGCATCATAGCGAGCTTCGAAAGGTGTTTTGTAATTATTATAAGAATGCGGTCGTATATGATTGTAATGAACATACGCAAATT
>JAZQZW010000140.1:0-10896 GCA_045634285.1 Oscillospiraceae bacterium | reverse complement strand
GGCATCAATGGTACCCTCACCGTTTACATCCCCCGACACCACCGCATAATAGATTTTTTCAATATCACTTTGCAGTGCCGCTGCCGAAAAGGCATTTTTCGCCACAATACAAAGTCCCGAAGTATCCCTGTCCAATCGGTTTACAGGTCGGAATGTCAGGTCGGGATATTTGTGAGCAAAGAAATTTCCGAGAGTATCCCCCTGATGTTTTATTGAAGGATGAACAGGCATTCCCACAGGCTTGTCAAAAACTATGAGATTTTCATTTTCGAAAGCAATTTTTACATCAAGTGCACCATTAGGCTCAAGAAGTTTTGTATCCTCATATTTAAGAACAATTTCTTCACCCTCATACACCTTGTCTATGGTACGGACGAGCTCACCGTTTCTTGTTATACCGTTTTCGGTACGTTTCAGACGTGAAATCATTCTTTTTGAAACTCCTGCATCCTTTCGCAGAAAATCCTCAAGGGTAGTATCACGCCGTACCTCAAAAACTAATTTCCCCAAACTTCCTCTCCTATTCTGTCACATGCAAATATCGAAACTGACATAACCGCTTTCGGCAGTACAAAAGGTATTGTCACTATCGGCAGCATTACGGGAATATATGTCAGAATCAGCTTTAATGCCGAAAGCTTATATCCGTAAATTTTCTTCCTTGATACATTCAGTATCCTGAATACATTCATATCAGGATTTTTCAGGAAAATAAAGGGCGAAAGCAGAAGTGTACATACCGCTTTCAGATAAAGCCCAAGCAAAAAGACACCAGCCATGAAAAGCTGCAGACAAATGAACAAAACTACTGTCTGATTATAAAACGTATCCGCAACTTCAAACAAGTACACAGCAAACGCCCAGCAGATACCTGTCGGCAGAAGTGACAGCAAGGTTATTATCCACATAAGTGCATAAAGCAGTGCCGCACGCACATTAAGCCGAAACCCTGTATAAAGCTTCAGAATATTTTTGTTGTCACTACCGCTTGCTGTCTGATAGAACCACCATAAGCCACCTGTTATAAGCGGAGTCATTACAGCAAACAAAGCTATTCCAAACAGATATTTTATCAAAAGTGACAAAATATCCGATGTCTGAAACAGTCCTGCCGTATTTATATTACTATTATACAGCATAACTGCAATTTTGACAATATCCGATATTTTGAAAATCAGATATACAACAAGACATACCATTATGACAAAAAAACCTTCGGCATAACGTCCCTTTAAAATTTCTTTTGCTTTTTTTCTGCATTCATAAGTAGACATATAAAAACTCCTGTTAAATTGATATGTAGAAGTTTTATGCAGAAGAAATTACTGTTCTCTGAAATAAGGTGCCTTTCCGAGTATTTCGAAAGCCTGTGACTGCTGCCACATTTTAGCTGTCACAATAATCTCAAAGCCTTCACCAGGGTCACAGGTTAAATCCTTAGGGTCAATTTTCGGAAGTCCGAAAGCAGACATAAGATTTGTTACAATTCCCGAATGTGTCACAAGAGCACAATGGGTAAGCTGTTCATTCATCATATCAAGGATAATCTCATGCATACCCTTGTAAAGACGAAGAAGAAGTTCCTCCATGCTTTCGCCGCCAGGGGCTCTTTTGTCAGGTGAACCGCCCTGGAGCCATTCCTTATAGTCATCTCGGTCAATAAGCTCCGCAACACTTTTTCCGTCAAACTCACCGAAGTCCAGCTCGGTCATATTTTCAACCACCTGAAGTTCACGATACGGAAACAGAATCTCTGCTGTTTCAATGCAACGCTTCATAGGTGATGAATATACTCTCTGTACTTTCGGATACTCAAACTCGTCCATTTTGTCAACAAGCTGAGCCATTCCCTTTGTAGAAAGAGAGTAATCTGTACGGCTTCCGAGATAAATTGCCTTGTCATTTGCCTCAGTAAGCCCATGTCTTATAACACTAAGTCTGTAGCCTTTCATATTAGTCTCCTTTTATTACTTAAAGTATAGTTATTATGCACTAAAAAAGCTCTGTAAATTCGCCACGTACATATATTCTACAAAATACGGCATATAATATTATATAATTTTTTTGCAGTTATACTCTTTACTTTTTTATACTGTTTGTTATATAATTTTAAGGTACGGATTTTTATACATATAAACACAAAATCCTGTATATACAGACAGAACAAAAAGAGGTAACAAAATGAATTCGGAATTTCCTAAGGTAATAACTGCCCAGCGAAAAATGCGAAAGCTAAGTCAGAAACAGGTTGCCGCAGATTTAGGAATATCTCAGGCTCTCCTGTCCCATTATGAAAAAGGTATAAGAGAATGCGGACTTGACTTTGTCGTAAAAATCGCTGATTATTATAATGTATCATGCGACGTTCTGCTTGGACGCTCTGCTGAAGATGATACTGACGCAAACATATCAGCAGGCGATAATATTGAAACTGTAACAAACGCCGCTCATTCCCTGCTGTGTGCATGTAAAAAAACAGGTAATGAAGAACTGGAAAAAGAAATCTACGATTTTATAATGCTTAATTTCTATAAGCTGTTTCGCATGATAAACGAACAAAATGACAATCTTTTCAGTATTCCTCAGATACCTGCTGAAAATCTTGCTGATTCTGTAATAATGAACATCTGTGCATCAATAAAATTAAAAAGCAGCAGTTCACCTTTAAATATCAAGGATAAAATTACAGACAGCTCATTTGAAACACTTGTAAAAACAAGTGAGAGCAAAATTTCTGAATTTCACAGCTTTTATCACAGCAGATAATTATATTATACCATTTTTTTACTGTAAATAAAAGGGGAAATTTAATGAAATCAAAAAAATTCTCAAATGCACTTATCGTTTTAATCTGCATAGTTTCCGTTGTAATTATTTTTGCAACCATTCTTATTCAGAGTAAAAACGAATATTCCGAAAGTTTCTTTTACAGCATGGATACCTATGTTGAAATAATCGGTGACAACGAAATAAAAGATGATGTAAAACAGATTTTTGCAGATACTGAAAAAATCTTTGATAACTACAATCCCGAAAGCGAAGCTTCAAAGCTTAACCAAAGCGGTAATATGAATGCTTCCGATAAATTTCTGAACGCTGTAAAAGAAATTACTGATTTAAATAAAAAATACGGAAATTCTGCCGATATAACAATCGGTGCAGCTACAAAGCTATGGAATATAGCAGGAGAAAATCCTGTTGTTCCGTCAGAAGAAGAAATTGAAAATGCCGTAAAAACAATCGGCTATGAAAATATTAAAATCAACGATGATACAATCACCCTTGAAAACAACACTCAGCTTGATTTCAGTGCTGTTGCAAAGGGACTTGCCCTTGATTATGCAAAAGAAGAATTCGACAGACAGGGTGCAGGGAAATGCGTTGTTTCAGCTGGAAGCTCGTCTATACTGCTTTATGGTGATGACACATTCACCACACGTATTCTATCTCCCGACAGCGATGAAATTTTAGGTAAACTTCACACAGAATCAGGCTTTGTTTCAACATCGGGCGGTTATCACAGATATACTGTTGTAGATAATCAAAAATATATGCATATTTTAGATACAGAAACAGGCTGTCCGTCAGAAACGGATTTAACATCTGTTACGGTATTCTGCCAAAGCGGACTTGATTCGGATTTTCTTTCAACCATGATTTTTGCTGACGGAACAGAAAAGCTTTCTGAACATTTAAACAGCAAAGATTTTAAAATTGTTGCCGTTGACAAGGATAAAAATGTATATGTAAGCAAAGGTCTTGACTTTGAACTTACAAACCATAACTACAGATTATGCGAAGAAAAATAAATATAAATGAACTGATAATAATTGCGGTAATACTGCTTATCGGTATTGCCGCTTTTGTTTTGTTTGAAAATATAAAGCAAAATGGAAAAACCGCTGTCATATCGGTTAACGGAAATATTGTAAAGGAAATAAATCTTGAACAAGCCGATAACTGCACTTTCAATCCTGAAGAAACTGAAAATATCACTTTTGAAATAAAAGACGGCAAAATAAGGGTTACAAGCTCTGACTGTCCCGACAAAATATGCAAAAACACAGGCTTCATTTCAGATACAGGGGAAAGTATTATCTGTATGCCGAATAAAATGATTGTGGAAATAAAGGATTAAAAATTGAAGGTGAGCAAATGTTATATTTTGAAATAGAGAGAATGTTAGAAACAATGAAACCAGAGGATGCTATTGTTTTAATGATGAAAGACATTCCTGTTATGCGTTACAATAACCATTGTGACTTTGAAGTATATGATTTTCTGCGACTTCCTTATCAGTTAAAAGGAAAACGTTTTTTTAAAATCATCAGACGAATGCGATAATCATGAAATTATAGAATTTTATAGTTCAATTAAAGAATTTTTAGCAATGAGAACTTTATCCATAGGCAGAGCAAATTCCAAATGGCTACTAAATTCAATGGGCTTCCCGCAAACTCAGGATTCACATACAAAAGAAATTATCGCTTTATATTTCCGTGCTGTTTCATTACAGGATAATTACTGGATAAAAGGAATTAATGAGGATATATCATGGAATGATGTAAATTTAAGAACAAACGCCTTTAACAATTATATCACATATACAGCCTTACATGGAGGTGGTTTTTACGTAAATGGTCATACATGCACTCCTGAATTTACAACACAAGGCAGTTATCCAAAGGCATGGAAGCATGACGATGACGGATTGTATCTGTATAAAACCGGTTCTAAAATGGGCGAAAAATTCGATAAGGAATCTCATGTTGAAATAGAAGTATCACATCTGCTTGATAAATTCAATATACCTCATGTAAAATATTTACCTGCAAAATCAAAGGGAGTATTCTGTTGTAAGTGTGAATGTATGACTTCGGAAGAGTACTCCATTTTACCGGCATTGGATTTTTATATTTTTTGCAGAAACAATAACAAGGACTTTATGACAGAAATATTCAGATATGAACCGACACTGATATATCAGATGCTTATTATAGATTACCTGTTCAGTAATTCCGACAGACATCTTAAAAACTGGGGATTTTATTACGACTGCGATACAATGGAAATTAAGGGATGTCACCCGTTGTTCGACCATAACAGAGCATTTGATAAAGAGTTGTTATTCAGCGAAACAGGAGGAGAAAGTCAGCTGTTCACAGATATGACAATGCTTGACGCTGCAAAACTCGGGGTATCAAAGTTAGACTTCAAGCTTCCAAAAGATATCTCAATATCTGACTTTGATGATTTCCGTCATTACAAATCTTTTAAATTCAAGGCACAAAATTTAGGTTTACTGCCGAAAAAGAAACCATTTGGTTTCATAAATAAATAATGAAACAGGGAGAGTTATTTTATGTCAGACAAAGCATATAAATCAGCTTTTTCGGGGATTTTACTTGCATTATCCTTTGCATTTTCCTCAGTTGAAATGCTTATACCTCTCCCCCTTGGAGTAAAGCCGGGCTTTTCAAATCTGCCTGTCATGGTTGCAATGTCCGAACTGAATGTGGGAATAAGCCTTTCAATAGTAATATTAAAGTCGGTTTTTGTCCTGCTCACACGTGGAGTAACGGCATTTTTCATGTCGGTAACAGGAGGACTTTTAAGCTTTTTAATAATGCTGATAATTTTTAAGAAAACCAAATCTTCATTCCTGCTCATAAGCGTATGTGGAGGACTTGCACATAACATAGGTCAGATTACAGCTGCATGTATCATACTAAACCACACAGCAATAGTCTATTATCTGCCGATACTTGTAATTTCAGGCTGTATTGCAGGAGCAATAACAGGTGTTACAGCCAATATACTTATACCAATAATAAAACCTTTTTTAAGGAGAACCAAATGAGAAAAATCAAAGGTCTGCATCTCAGACACAATAAAAATACTGCAAACTGTCAGACGGAAAAATTCCCTGTTCCAAAGGAAGTTCTTATTCCTATGAATATGAACATGGGCGCTCACAGCGAACCTACTGTAAAGGTGGGCGACCATGTAAATATCGGTGACATGATAGGCGATTCAAGTGCATTTCTGTCTGTTCCCGTACACACAGGTGTTTCGGGAACCGTTAAGGAAATAACCGAAATACAGGCAATGAACGGAAAATGCAAGGCTGTCAGAATTGAAACCGATGAAGCACAGACAGTTTCCGAAAATATAAAACCTCCTGTAATAAACAATCGTGACGATTTTGTAAAAGCGCTGCGTGAAAGTGGATTAACAGGACTTGGAGGCGCAGGTTTTCCAACTCACATAAAACACAATCCCTCTGTACCGATTGACATGCTTGTGGTAAATGCCGCAGAATGTGAACCATACATAACTTCCGACCACAGACAGATGCTTGAGGATTCAGATGCAGTAATAAGCGGTATAAAGCTTGTTATGAAATATCTGAATATTCCACAGGCTGTAATCGGAATTGAAGCAAACAAATCTGATGCAATAAAGCTTTTACAGGAAAAAACAAAATCCGACAGTAATATTACTGTAAAAAAGCTTCCGTCAGTTTATCCACAGGGAGCTGAAAAGATACTTGTTTTCAATCTTACAGGCAGACTTATAAAGGAAAAACAGTTACCTTCCGACCAGGGTGTAATTGTAATGAATGTTTCCACAGCCGCATACATTCATACTTACGTCAGAACAGGTATGCCCCTTACAGAAAGACGAATTACAGTTGACGGTGATTTAATCAAAAAGCCATGCAATCTTTTTGTAAAAATCGGAACACCTGTTTCAGAAATACTTGAATATGCCGAATGCGATACCGAGAAACTCAGAAAGCTTATTATGGGTGGACCTATGATGGGTGCATGTGCCTATGATATAAATACAGTAATTTCAAAGTCAAACAATGCCGTACTTGCATTTGAAAAAACGGCAGAAAAGAAGATGACCAACTGTATCAGATGCGGAAGATGTATAAAGGCGTGCCCGTTAAACCTTATGCCGACAGAGCTTGAAAAGGCATATAACAGAAAAGATAAGGATACACTCAAAAAACTCAGAGTCGGACTTTGCATGAACTGTGGCTGCTGTACTTATGTATGTCCGGCCGGCAGACAACTTGCACAGATAAACCAGCTTGCAAAAGCTATAATATAAGAAAGGCGGAAAAATATTGAACCTTTTAAAAGTAACTCCCTCCCCTCACATAAGAGGAGAAATGACCACGCAAAGAGTAATGCTGTGCGTGTTGATATCACTTCTACCAACAGTTATTGCTTCGGGAATACTGTTCGGACTTCCTGCTCTTGCACTTATTTCAACATGTGTTGTATCAAGCATTTTCTTTGAATTTGTCACACGTATCATAATGAAAAGAGAGCAGACAATCGGCGATTTAAGCGCCGCTGTAACAGGACTTATTTTAGCGTTAAACCTCCCTCCGTCACTCCCATGGTGGATGGCTGTAATAGGCTGCTTTGTGGCAATAGTAATAGTAAAACAGCTTTTCGGCGGACTCGGACAGAATTTTGCAAATCCTGCCGTAGTGGGAAGAATTGTGCTTATGCTTTCATTCGGTTCAGCCATGACAACCTGGACAGACCCAAAGTATCTCAACACATTCAATCCGCTTTTTGACGGCTATGATGATGTAATAGCCTCAGCAACACCGCTTGTAAGAGAATTTCCGGACTTACAAGTACAGGCTTCATATCTTGATTTATTGTTCGGAACAACAACAGGCTGTCTTGGTGAAACCTGTGCGATGGCACTCCTTATCGGTGGCATTTACCTTATAGTAAGAAAAATAATTTCACCTGTCACTCCGATTGCATTTATCGGAACTGTGGGAATTCTTTCGTTTATTTACTGTACTACCGGTACAGGAATAATGTTTGGTCTTGAACACGCTCTTTATCAGATGTTATCGGGCGGACTTATTCTCGGTGCATTCTTTATGGCTACCGACTATGTAACAACCCCGATTACAAACAAAGGCAAGCTGATTTTCGGTGTCGGCTGTGGCTTGATTACATTTATCATCAGAACATTCGGAAGCTATCCTGAGGGTGTTTCCTTTGCAATTTTACTTATGAATATTGTAACACCATACATAGACAGATTTACAATGCTTAAACCTATCGGTGCAGTAAAGGAGGAAAAGGCAAAATGAAAGAAAAAATAATGCCTCCTCTGGTGCTTGCGGTTATTTCGGTTGTGGTATGCGGACTTCTTGTTGTTGCAAACGCACTCACCAAAGACAAAATCGCACAGGCACAGATTGAAAAGACTTCACAAACCCTTTCCGAAACTTTCGGAGAAGCCGATTATACACAGCTTGATATAAATCTCAATGAAATAATCTATAAAGATGAAAGAGAACACTTCCCTGAACATATGATTTATGAATATCCTTATGCTGATATTAATGCCGTTTACATAGGCGGAGGAAAAACCATTTTTGATATTACAGCTGACGGCTACGCAAAAGCAGGTATCAACATTTTAGTCGGCTTTGAAAATGACAGCATATGCGGAATAGGCTTTTTAAGCCTTGCGGAAACTCCCGGACTTGGTACTAAAATACAGGAAGACAAAAGCTTTACAGAGCAGTTTCTGGGAGCATCCGATAAAAGCTACAATTTTGAGGTTATAACAGGTGCAACCTATTCATCTATGGGAATGGATAAAGCGGTTGATACTGCATTAACGGCGTATTATTACTGCAAGGAAGGAGGATACATAAATGAATAATTTCAAGGAATTTACCAAAGGACTTATAAAGGAAAATCCAAACCTTGTGGGACTTTTGGGAATGTGTCCCACACTTGCGGTTACAACACAGGCGGTAAACGGAATAGGAATGGGACTTGCAACAACCTTTGTACTTGTGGGCTCAAACATTGTTATCTCACTTCTCAGAAACGTAATTCCAAAAACCGTAAAACTCCCATGCTATATTGTAATTATCGCAGGATTTGTAACACTCATAAGCTTTCTTCTTCATGGGTATATCCCGTCACTTTATGACGCTCTGGGAACATTTTTAAATCTCATTACTGTAAACTGTATCATTTTGGGCAGAGCAGAAATGTTCGCATGTAAAAACAAGGTTATCCCATCAGCTCTTGACGGGCTTGGCATGGGACTCGGCTTTACACTTTCACTTTTCCTTATGGGATCTGTAAGAGAAATTTTAGGCTCTGCGTCATGGATGGGAATTAAAATTCCGGGTATGCAGCCTATGTCTGTATTTGTAATGTCAGCGGGAGGATTTTTCGTGCTTGGTGTTATTATTGCAGTAGTCAATAAGCTTTTCGGCAAAAAACCACCGAAAAAAATCGGCTGTGCCGGTTGCCCTAACGCTCAGAACTGTGCCTCAGCAAAAGGAGGTCAGGAATGAAAGAAATCCTTATTATAATGCTTTCGGCAGTATTTGTCGATAACTTTGTTTTATCAAAATTTATGGGTATCTGTCCGTTTCTCGGGGTATCAAAAAAGCTTTCTTCAAGTCTTGGAATGGGTGCAGCCGTAATATTTGTAATGGTCTGTGCCACATGTGTTACATATCCTGTCTACTCATTGATTTTAGAGCCGAACGGACTTGAATATCTGAACACTCTTGCCTTTATTTTAATTATTGCCCTGTTTGTACAGCTTGTTGAAATAATGCTTAAAAAGGTTATGCCGCCCCTTTACAATGCACTTGGCGTTTACCTTCCGCTTATTACAACAAACTGTGCCGTACTTGGTGTAACACTTCTGAACATTGATAACGGCTACACCTTCGGGCAATCGGTTGCAAACGCATTTTTTGCAGGTGTAGGCTTTACACTTGCCCTGATACTCTTTTCGGGAGTACGTTCAAAGCTTGAAAATGCAGACATTCCCGAAACATTCAAGGGTATCCCGTCAACACTTATAGCCGCATCCATCGTTTCCCTGAGCTTTATGGCTTTTTCGGGACTTATAAAGTGAAAGGAGTATGTAAAAAATGTTTGAAACTTATATACTTCCGATAGTTATATTTCTGATTTTAGGACTTGTGGCAGGAATACTTTTAACTGTTGCTTCAAAGGTGTTCTATGTAAAAACAGACGAAAGAATAGAACAGATTTCAGACGCACTCCCACAGGCAAACTGTGGCTCATGCGGATATGCAGGCTGTGCCGACTATGCAGCAGCCATCATTAAAGACAACGCTCCTGCAAACCTCTGCAAACCCGGTGGTACTGAAACAAACGAAAAAATCAGCGAAATTTTAGGAATAAAGGCAGAGGCAGTTACACCAATGTGTGCAGTTGTTCACTGTAACGGAAACTGCGACAATGTACAGACACGATTTGAGTATGAGGGACTTTCCTCCTGCTCAGCTGTAAAAAGACTTTACGGTGGTTCAAAAACATGCACTTATGGTTGTATCGGTATGGGTGACTGTGCCGATGTCTGCGACAATAATGCAATTGAGATTGTTAACGGAATTGCTGAAATTACAGGCGACTGTATCGCCTGTGAAAAATGCGTTAAGGTCTGTCCAAACGGACTTATCTCACTAAAGCCTGTAACAAATCACATTACAGTAAAATGCTCATCAAAGGATAACGGAAAGGCCACAAAGGTTGCTTGTAAAGGTGGATGTATCGACTGTAAAATCTGCGAAAAGAAATGTCAGAGTGACGCTGTGCACGTTGTTGACTTTCACGCTGTAATTGATTATAATAAATGTACAGGGTGTGGCGAATGTGCAAAAGCATGTCCTGTAAAAGCAATTTACAACTGTGAGGACTTAAAATGAAAAAAAAGATTATATCTATTATAACTGCTGTTACAATGCTTTCGGGCATGACAGCATGTGGCAGTAAAACAGAAGATTTTGATAAAGCTTCAGCTTATGAAAATATGCGCAGCCATTACAGCGAAGGTTTTGAAACC
>JAZQZW010000139.1:0-4310 GCA_045634285.1 Oscillospiraceae bacterium | reverse complement strand
CCCAGTTAATCGGGAAAGCAGCAAGTACAGTCCGATTAAATTAAAATCGGATATTATTCGGTTTAAGTAAAGATTAGTTATTGATGAACTTTTCTTCTTCGTTGTTCCAGCTGTAAAGCTTTCTGATTTCTTCACCAACCTGTTCAGCCGGATGTTCAGCAGCAAGCTTTCTCATAGCTCTGAAGTGAGCCTGTCCGCCAGCAGGTGACATATCGAGGAGGAATTCCTTAGCGAATGAACCGTCCTGAATGTTCTTGAGGATCTGCTTCATAGCCTTCTTTGTATCTTCTGTGATAACCTTAGGACCTGTGATGTAGTCACCGTATTCAGCTGTGTTTGAGATTGAGTATCTCATACCAGCAAAACCACTCTGGTAAATAAGGTCTACGATAAGCTTCATTTCGTGGATACATTCAAAGTAAGCATTTCTTGGGTCGTAACCAGCTTCAACGAGTGTTTCGAAACCACACTGCATAAGTGCACAAACACCACCACAGAGAACTGCCTGTTCACCGAAGAGGTCTGTTTCTGTTTCTGTTCTGAATGTTGTTTCAAGAACACCAGCTCTTGCACCACCGATAGCTGCACCGTAAGCGAGAGCCATATCCTGAGCCTTGCCTGTTGCGTCCTGAGCAACAGCTACGAGACATGGAACACCCTTGCCTGCCTGATATTCTGAACGTACTGTGTGACCAGGACCCTTTGGAGCGATCATTGTAACGTCAACATCTGCAGGAGGTACAATCTGACCGAAGTGAATAGCAAAACCGTGAGCAAACATGAGCATATCGCCTGCCTTGAGGTTTGGTTCGATGTCGTTCTTGTACATTGAAGCCTGCTTTTCATCGTTGATAAGGATCATGATGATGTCAGCCTGCTTTGCAGCTTCAGCAGCTGTGAATACTTCAAAGCCCTGCTTTACAGCCTTATCCCATGACTTACTGCCTTCGTAAAGACCGATGATAACTCTTGCGTTTTCGCCAAGTGATTCCTTTGCGTTAAGAGCGTGAGCGTGACCCTGGCTTCCGTAACCGATAACAGCGATTGTCTTGCCGTAGAGAAGGCTTAAATCGCAATCTTCCTGGTAAAATACCTTTGCTGAATTTTCCATTATAAAGACTCCTTTTATAATAAAATATATTTTATGGGTGGGTTTCTGTTATGGATTGATTTCCATACAGTTTCCGCCTCTTTCAAGAGCTACAAGACCTGTACGGCACATCTCCATTATGCCGAAAGGCTTTACAAGCTCAATAAAAGCATTGATTTTTGAAGTTTCTCCTGTAATTTCAATACAGAGTGCATCAGGAGAATAATCAACAATCTTTGATCTGAAAACATCAACAGCAGACAGAACATCCTGTCTTGTTGAAGAATCATTTTTTATCTTTATGAGAAGCAGTTCTCTTGTTACAGTTTCATCTCTTTCCATAACCTGAACCTGCTTTACATCATGCATCTTGTCAAGCTGCTTGATAATCTGAGTTTTTGCATATTCATCACCCATCATACAAACAGTAATTCTTGAAAGCTCAGGTGACTGTGTTTCACCAACTGTAAGAGTATCAATATTGAAACCTCTTCTTGTAAACATGCTTGAAACACGTGTAAGCACACCGAACTTATTTGCTACCAAAATACCAAACACATATTTAGCCATCAGATTTCACCTCCGTGAACTTCTGTAATAATATCATCAATTGAACCGCCCGGAGGAAGCATTGGAAGTACGAACTCTCCACAGTCCACAAGACAATCAATAACAACAGGGCCATTTGTTTCAAAAGCTTCCTTTGCTGCGTTTTCAAGTTCTTCCTTAGTCTGAACTCTGATACCCTTTGCACCGAAGGCTTCAGCAAGCTTTACAAAGTGTGTCTTTCTGTTTAATGTTGTGTTTGAGTAGTGCTTGTCAAAGAAAAGTGACTGCCACTGTCTTACCATACCTAACACGACATTGTTCATAACAACTATTATAATAGGTGTGTTCTGTGATACGGCTGTTGCAAGTTCGTTTAAGTTCATGCCAAAGCTTCCGTCACCTGTAAACAGTACTGTCTTTTCACCTGTTGCAATATTTGCACCGATAGCAGCACCCATACCAAAGCCCATTGTACCAAGACCACCACTTGAAATAAATGTTCTGATTTTTTCAAACGGATATCTCTGAGCTGTCCACATCTGATGCTGACCTACGTCTGTTACAACAATAGTATCCTTTGTTGCGTGTTCGCTGATTGTATCTATAATAGTATATGGATGAAGTCTGTTTTCTGATGGAATATCTGTGTTTGCACAGTTTACTGCACAATCACTGCAATTTCTTGAAGGGCTGTTTTTAAGTGCACTTTCAAGCTTTGCCTTTTCTTCCTTTTTGAGTTCTTCTATTCTGCTCATCCATTCAGGGTGATTCTGCTTTGATACAGCCGCAACAATCTTTCTGATAGTTTCCTTAACGTCACCGTTAATACCAAGCTGACTTGTTACGTTCTTATCAATTTCTGCATCATCTACATCTATATGCAGCACCTTGCAGTTTCTTACATAAACACTCATCTTACCTGTTGCTCTGTCGCTGAATCTTGCACCGACAGCAATAACAAGGTCGGCTTCTGACTGTGCCATAGAAGAAGCATAGTGTCCATGCATACCCTGCATTCCTAAAAATCTTTCATTTGAAGTAGGAATTGCTGAAAGGCCCATCATACTGCATCCGATTGGTGCGTCAATAAGCTCTGCAAAATCCATAACCTCTCTGCTTGCAGCAGCTGAAATAACACCACCGCCACAGTAGATATATGGTTTCTTTGATTCGCAGATCATTTCCACAGCCTTTGCGATTTCATCACCATCTGCCTTAGGAGATTCAAAAGCAGGTGCAACCACCTTGTTTTCAAATTCGCATAAAGCACACTGTACGTCCTTTGGTACGTCAACGAGTACAGGACCCGGTCTGCCTGATTTTGCAAGTCTGAATGCTTCACGGATTGTATCTGCAAGTTCTGTAACATCTTTTACTATGTAATTATGTTTTGTGATAGGAAGTGTCACACCGCAGATATCGACCTCCTGAAAGCTATCACGACCAAGAAGATTACAAGGTACGTTACCTGTAATAGCCACCATAGGAACAGAATCAAGATAAGCTGTTGCTATGCCTGTTACGAGGTTTGTAGCTCCCGGACCTGATGTTGCGATTACAACACCTGTCTTGCCGGTTGCTCTTGCAAAACCGTCTGCTGCATGGGCAGCTCCCTGTTCATGAGCAGTAATAATATGATTTATTCTGTCACGGTTTTTGTAAAGTTCGTCATAAAGATTAATAACCTGACCGCCCGGATATCCGAAAACACGGTCACAGCCCTGTTCAACAAGAGCTTCAATAATAATCTGTGCACCGGTAAGTTTCATAATTTCACCTTTTCTCTTTTAAAAGTAAATTCTTTTTACATATCATCACTTTAAAATGATGCTAATACATTGTTTTATTATAACACATATTTTTTATTTTTTCAACACTTTATTTAAAAGAAATCAGGAAAGTTTTTTTAAAATTACGGCTTTGACTGAATATCAGTTCATGTTTTAAACATTTTTAAGCTTATGCTATTGATATTAAGCAGCTTTTTTGATATAATCAATTTAATAACAAAATCAAGGAGAACATACTTTTGGAAATCTACTTATCTTTTGCACTTTTTATTGCTTTTTCAGTATTTTGGGCTTATATCTGGGTAAAAACCGGCAATACTGTAATAATCAAAAGATTTATAATTCATACAATAATTTTTATTTTACTTTCATTTTTATCAGCATGGATTGTCGGACAGCTTGTTTTTCTTCCTGTTAACGAAAGCTACAGTGCTTCAAATATTGGTGCTGTCGGCATTTTGTATTTAATATTTCTTGTCTGTTTTGGTACAGCATGTATTTTTGCATTTGGAATTACTATCGGAAATTTAATAAACAACAATAAAAAGTAAAAGGAACTATGAAAACAGTTCCTTTTACTTTTTGCTCTGACAGAATTTCTACATTTATTTTTTTAAGTTTTTACTTTGTTACAAGTATGGTTTTATTGAAGTAAATTTTAATTTGTCGGTGACCCGACAGGACGTGTCGCGGTTTAGTTAACTTGTAAATTAAAATAAACTTCGTGGGATTTACTTTAATAAAACAGAATTTGTCAGTTTCAGAATAAAAAATTTTCTTCAAAGCTGCCTGCTTTAGTATGCGGTGGCTGATGTGTACGCAGTATGTTATCAATTATAATTTTACTGATGTTGCAGTAAGAATAAAACATTTTGGGAGGA
>JAZQZW010000138.1:0-2829 GCA_045634285.1 Oscillospiraceae bacterium | reverse complement strand
TTATCCCATGAGTAACCACACTCATCGAGAAGGATTCTCATAAGTTCAGGAACTGCAAGTGTCGGATGTGTATCGTTGATATGGATAGCTACCTTTTCGTGAAGGTTATCGAGTGTGCCGTAAACTGACATGTGGTTGTTTACAATATCACCTACTGAAGCTGCACACATAAAGTACTGCTGACGAAGTCTGAGTGACTTACCTTCAAGGTGGTTATCGTTAGGATAAAGAATCTTTGAGATAGCATTTGCAGCAGCGTTCTGACCGAGAGCCTTTTCATAGTCACCCTGGTTGAACATTGACATGTCAAAGCTTGGAGCCTTTGCAGCCCAGAGTCTGAGTACAGAAACACCTTCGCTGTCATGACCTGAAACGTACATGTCATAAGGAATAGCGTTTACTGTTGAGTAGTTAACATGTGAGAGGTGGTGATACTGATTATCCCAGTATTCGTGAAGTTCACCTTCAAAGTGTACAGGAATAGCAAGTTCAGGACGAGCGTCAAGCCATACCTGACCACCAGGGAGCCAGTTATCAGGAAGTTCTGTCTGCCAGCCGTCTTCCAGCTTCTGCTTGAAGATACCGTATTCGTAGCAGATTGAGTAACCCATAGCTGGGTATGCCTGTGTTGCAAGGGCATCAAGATAACATGCAGCAAGACGACCAAGACCACCGTTACCAAGACCTGCGTCTGGTTCACAATCAAAGATATGGTCAATCTTTATGTCATAGTCCTTGAGCATCTTTTCCATATCCTGAGCAATTTCAAGGTTATAGAGGCTTGTTTTGAGTGAACGGCCCATAAGGAATTCCATTGAGAGGTAATAGATCTGCTTCTTGCCGTCTGAATGAACTCTGTTTACAAACTTCTGACGCTTTTTCTTTAAAACGTCAACAATGATTGATGATAAAGCCTGATAAATCTGAGCGTTTGAAGCTTCGTTTGGCTTAACGTTAAACTGAAGTTCAAGCTTTTCGAGAAATTTCTCTTTAATCATTTTTACATCTGGTTTTTCTGCCATTTTCAAATCTCCATTCATTGTACTTTTTACAGCTTTATGTTTTTCTGAATTGCCATAAAAAGCAATCAGATATACATAGTTACATATAACATTATACTACAAATCAGGCTTTTTTTCAATAGTCTGATATTCTTTTTTATTATTTTGGCTAATATTGTACAACTTAATTTGTAACAATGGATTTTAAATTTTACCTTTTCCACAAATCTAAAAGGCAAAATTTATGTAAAATGTTATATAAAACATTTAAAAATCCATACTTTTAAGCCGTAATCTTCATGTTTTTGTTTTTATACAAAATAAAAGAGGACAAAAGCCCTCTTTTCAGACTGTAGAAAAACCTAAAAATAGCAGGCGACCAGTGGTCGCCCCTACATGTAAACAACATATTTAAGCCGTTTGTAGGGACAAGCATTGCTCGCCCGTTAGCATAAAATGAACTTTTTCAACAAACTCAAAAGAGGGCAAAAGCCCTCTTTTCAGATTTAAAAATTCAGCTATAAACCTTTTATGAAATTTACAATACCGATAACGAATATAACAACTATCATAACAGGCAGAACCCATGTCATATAGCCTTTCATGAATTTCTTTACTTTAAGACCTTTTCCGGCATTTGCCTCTTCAACAAAGTTATCCCAGCCCCAGCCCTTTTTTCTTGTACAGAACAGTACAAAAATCAATGAGCCTATAGGGAGAAGAATATTACTTACGATAAAGTCTTCAAGATCCATTATGGTTGAGCCTTTGCCGAATGGTGCAACACCGTTTAGCAGATTAAAGCCTAAGGCGCATGGAAGTGAAAGCACAAGCATTGAAATGCCGTTTAAAATACAGGCTTTTTTTCTGCTCCAGTTAAACAATTCCATAGTGCTTGAGAGAATACCCTCAAATACCGTAAGAACGGTTGAAAGAGCCGCAAATGTCATAAACACAAAGAACAGGCTGCCCCAGAGTCTTCCGAGGGGAATGTTATTGAAAATATTCGGAAGTGTAATAAATATAAGGCTTGGCCCACTGTTTACATCAACTCCATAAGCAAAGCATGCAGGGAATATGATAAGTCCTGATGTGAGAGCCACAAATGTATCAAGAAGACCGACATTTAAGGCTTCACCGAGAAGTGAACGCTTTTTGTCAATATAGCTCCCAAAGATAGCCATACCACCTACACCAAGGCTGAGAGTGAAAAATGCCTGATTCATAGCCGCAACTATTACATTGGCAACACCAATCTTTTTTATATTTTCAACGCTCGGCATAAGATAGAACTTTACTCCCTCTTCACTGCCTTCAAGAAAAATACTGTTTACAGCAAGTACAACCATAATTACAACAAGTGCAATCATCATAACCTTTGTGATACGTTCAAGACCGTTTTTCAGACCAAATGAACATACACCAAAGCCTATTATTACGGTAATTGCCATGCAGGCTACTGTAATAAGAGGGCTTTGCTGAACTCCTGAAAAGAAGTCTGCTATTTCTGTCGGGTCTTTACCGGCTATATCACCCTTTGCTGTTGCAAAGAAATAATACATCATCCAGCCTGCAACTGTTGTGTAAAACATCATAAGCAGATAGTTGCCTATCACACAAATTTTTCCGTGGTGATGCCATTTTGAACCCTTCGGTTCAAGCTGTTGATACATTTTGGCAGGACTTTTCTGTGCGGCACGTCCTATGGAAAATTCCATTGTAAGCACAGGAACTCCCAGGATAACCAGGAAAAACAGGTAAATTAAAACGAATAAGCCGCCGCCGTTTTGTCCCACCATGTATGGAAATTTCCATACATGGTGGGACA
>JAZQZW010000137.1:0-1994 GCA_045634285.1 Oscillospiraceae bacterium | reverse complement strand
GTTGTGTTTTTAAAGAGGTTTGTAACCATACTCTGTGCATCATTATCATCTTTGAGATACATAAATGGGTTGTAGCATAGGCTCCTATCCATATTGATAAGGTCCAATACTTTAACCACATATCCTGCTTCTTCAAGAACTTTGCCTGTATTTTTTACAAGTTCACCTTTTGGGTCGGTTATTATGAGACTGCAGAAAGCATTGAGTGCATTGACAAGAACATAATGTCTTGTTTTGCCTGCACCTGAACCGCCCACCACAAGTGTATTAAGGTTTCGCCTATGTTTTCTGCCGTCATAACCTATTGCCACATTCTGCGTTAGAGTTTTGTTTGAAAGTGGTTCTTTATCTGCATATTTTTTATTAACCTGTTTTGCATTACCCCATTTGGCAGAACCATGTTCTTCTCTGCGGCGGTAATTCTTTTCATCAGAAAGGTAAACACCTAAAGCTACACCATAGATTAAAACAAAAATGAGAACAGTTTTCAGGCTGTTCTCACACATGGTTATTTTAAATGGGTTATTTATGGCTTGTGGCAGACCTGTTACCAAGCCTGCCAGACCATCTGCAAATGCAGGTGCTATAAGCAATGCAAACCATATTACAAGTACAAGACCAAATATGTACAATACGATATTTTCAGTTGATGTTTTATTATCTCTCACTGCGCCACCACTTTTTCTTTGCAGGTTTTGCCTGTATGGTTTTCAAAATGATATTATCCACATCCTCTGTAGGCTGATTATCCTCAATAAGTCTGTTTCTGCTTTCATTCATCTGACCTACAAGCACTCTCTGCTCCTGCGGTGTCAGTTCAACTGCAATATTATATTTTTCCATATTCACCTCTTATCTGGCATCTCTGTCTGCTTTCTGTTTTTCAAAAGCCCTTGCCATATCACCTGTGATTTCATTGACGATATTTCTCACCTTATCAAGTTCCTTGCGGATATCTTTGTTTTCCATATCCTTAAAATCATCGGGCAGTTTTGAAAAATTGAAATTGGAAACATCAAAGCCGTATTTCTGACAGATTACATATGCACAGCTGTATGCGGTAAATACATTACTGCCTCTGTCTTTACCGGATTTATGCAAATGCGCAAAACTGATTTCCTGTGACAGTGCTCTGAATATATCTTCTGCCTTTAAATTTTCTTTGATATATACCATTTTGCTTTTTGGGTCATATCTTGCATACATACCGTTTTCGAGCTCCGGAACAATTTCAAACTTACATGGTGAATTGTAGATAAGTGCTTTAAGCAGCATTCGGTTTTCATATTTATGACCGTTTCCATTGTCTTCAAGGGAAGTCTGTGAAATATCAAATACCTTTTTGGTTTTGAAACTTACACCTGTAGTACCATCTTTTCTTTTAAATTCTTCGCCAGGTTCAAGAAGCACAATGCCTCTTTCGCCTTTAAGTACAAAGCCTTCTGTTTTACTGATAGCCTTTGAGTCCATAAGCTTTGTGGCTTCAGGCATCTGATTTGCTATGAGAAGGATATTGCCTGTAGAGTATTTTTCAAATCTGCTCATTACATCAAGGAAGTTTCTGTAATCTTCAGGGCTGGATTTGATATTCTCCAAGGTTTCTTCAATGGTTGTAAACGCATATTCACGTTCAATCTGTTTCATTTCTGCCCATTCGATTTTATCGAATGGCTCAAAGGTTTTATCTGCCTTTGTAGGAACATTTTTAAAAATGTCATCGTAATTTGCCATAATTTTACCTCTCTTTTGTTTTTGTTCTTGTTGGTGTTTTTACTGCAACAGCCTCCTGAGCCTTAAACTCTTTAAGCTGTTTTCTTACACTTGGTTTATCAGACTTTGAAAATTCTTTGTGGCTGTTTGACATTTTTGAGAAAGGCTCGGACTGATTTGATTTCTCCGTCCGAGCTGTCACCGAATTTTGAATATTGTTCTCCTTACTGTCACCACTTAAAAGCCTGTCAAGGAACTGTTCTGCTTAAGTCGGAGCCCAAGCG
>JAZQZW010000136.1:0-1592 GCA_045634285.1 Oscillospiraceae bacterium | reverse complement strand
AGCTTTATTGTTATGCCATTTTTTATTGCATAAAATTATTTCAAAAAGCACTTGACAAACAGTAACAGGTTTGTTGAAGACATTATAACACATAAAACAAGAAAAAGTCAACAACATACAATCGCTCTTATGTCAATCATTCACTTACTGCTTCTCATATTTTCGTTGACATGGAAATTTCAGCATGATATAATGTAATAAAAAAGTCTTAAAAATCAATTTATCAATACAGTCAGGGAGGTTATTATTATGGGTAAAAAAGTCTTGATTTTGTCAGGAAGTCCACGTAAGAACGGCAATTCTGACATTCTATGCAATGAGTTTATGAAAGGTGCAGTTGAAAGCGGTAATGAAGTCGAAAAAATCCGTGTTGCTGAAAAGAAAATCGGTTTCTGTACCGGTTGTTATGCCTGTCGTGATACAGGTGTCTGTGCAATTAAGGACGATATGGCAGATGTGATGCAGAAAATCATTGACGCTGATGTTATAGTGCTTGCAAGTCCTGTATACTTCTACTCTATCGACGCACAGCTTAAAGCACTTATCGACCGTACTGTCTGTCGCTGGACAGAAGTCAAAAACAAGGAATTCTATTACATCATGACTGCTGCTGACACAGCAAAGGAATCTATGGAAACAACACTTGCCTGCTTCCGTGGTTATGCTGATTGCGTTGAGGGTGCAAAGGAAATGGGCGTAATCTACGGCACAGGTGTTTATGACAAGGGCGAAATCAAGGACAAAAAAGCAATGTCCGATGCATTTGAAATGGGCAGAAATATTTAAGGAGAAAGCTTATGAAACTGGATTTTACATACTACAACCCGACAAAAATTTATTTCGGAAAAAACTCACTTGACAATCTTGCAGTAGAACTTGCAAACTATGCTGAAAACATACTTCTCGTATACGGAAAGTCATCAATCAAGAAGAATGGTCTTTATGATAAAATTATGGCAATTCTTTCTGACTGCGGTAAAAACGTTGTTGAGCTTTCGGGTATCAAGTCAAACCCATCATACACACAGATGATGGAAGGTGCAAGACTTGTCCGTGAAAACAATGTTGATCTGATTCTTGCTGTTGGCGGCGGTTCTGTCATTGACTGTTCAAAGGGCATTTCCGTTTCGGCATACTGTGAGGGTGATCCATGGGAACGTTACTGGACTAATTTTGAACCTGTAGACAATAAAATTGTGCCTGTTGCAAGTATACTCACTATGGCCGGTACGGCATCTGAAATGAACGGTGGTTCAGTTATCACAAACGAAGAAAAGAAAATTAAAAACGGCAGAGTTTACGGTCCTGAGGTTTATCCTAAATTTTCTATTCTGAATCCTGAATACACATTTACCGTTCCGAAGTATCAGATGGTAAGCGGAGTGTTTGACGTTATGTCACATCTCATGGAACAGTATTTCAGCGGTGATGATGATAATACTACCGACTATCTGATTGAGGGCGTGCTTGACTCACTTATCAATGCTACAAGAGCAGCACTTAAAAAACCTGAAGACTATGAAGCAAGAAGTAATATCATGTGGTGTGCTACATTAGGACTTAACACAATTACAGGACTTTCCAAAAGACAG
>JAZQZW010000135.1:0-9413 GCA_045634285.1 Oscillospiraceae bacterium | reverse complement strand
TGAGAAGGCTCCAGAATTCCATAAACTTGCTGATGATTGCAGCGCGTTCATCAGTAAGCGGGCCGGCAACGGTAAATTCAACCCAGCCTGGGAATATTGGGGAAAGTTCATACACATCCCTGTTGGATTCTTCATATGGGTGGAAAAAGCTGTATTTCTTGATTTTATTTTCCCAGAAATAATTCCATTCTGCTTCGTCGCCGCCATACATTTCGTGGTAGATTTCTTCCAACTGAGGAATTGTGTGGGTTTCCACACCTGCAACCAGCAGATAATCCAGTGTTTTTTCATCCATAGCGAGGTTGAACATTTCAACAATCGGTTTTGCAGCCGGAACAGAAGCTGTGGATTTGGAGTTCATAAGAGCAACAAGCTCTTTTACTTTCTTTTCAGGTAAGCTCATATATTATCTCCATTTTGGTTTTAATAATTTTATTTGATGTTTTTCAATACTACATTAATAATATCACAAATACATTTTGTTGTAAACAAAAAGCATCGGCTGTAAACCGATGTCTGTATATAAGGTATTTTATAAAAAACAAACCCCTCTGCCGAAGCAAAGGGGTTATAAGTTTTAAGCTTTGTAACTTGTCGAAATAAAATTATTCGATAACGCTTACAACAACGCCTGAACCAACTGTTCTGCCGCCTTCACGGATAGCGAAACGGAGACCTTCTTCGATAGCGATTGTTGTGATCAGTTCAACTTTCATTTCAACGTTGTCACCAGGCATGCACATTTCTGTGCCTTCTGGAAGGTTGATAACGCCTGTAACGTCTGTTGTTCTGAAGAAGAACTGTGGACGGTAGTTTGAGAAGAATGGTGTATGACGGCCACCTTCATCCTTCTTAAGAACGTAAACCTGACCCTTGAACTTTGTGTGTGGCTGGATTGAGTTTGGAGCACAGAGAACCTGTCCTCTTTCAACGTCATCTCTTGTAACACCACGGAGAAGAGCACCGATGTTATCGCCTGCTTCAGCGTAATCAAGAGTCTTTCTGAACATTTCGATACCAGTTACAACTGTGCTGCCCTTTTCATCTGAAAGACCAACGATTTCAACTGTATCACCAGTCTTGAGCTGACCTCTTTCTACTCTACCTGTAACAACAGTACCACGACCTGAAATTGTCATAGTATCTTCGATAGGCATAAGGAATGGAAGGTCTGCCTTTCTTTCTGGAGTTGGGATATATGCATCAACTTCGTTCATGAGTTCAATGATTGGAGCATATGCAGGATCATTGATATCATCTGGAGCCTGAAGAGCTGCAAGAGCTGAACCCTTAACGATTGGTGTGTCATCGCCTGGGAATTCGTATTCATCAAGTGTGCCTCTGATATCCATTTCAACGAGTTCGAGAAGTTCTGGGTCGTCAACCTGGTCAGCCTTGTTCATGAATACTACGATATATGGAACGCCTACCTGACGAGCAAGGAGAAGGTGTTCTTTTGTCTGAGCCATAGGACCGTCTGATGAAGCAACTACGAGGATAGCGCCGTCCATCTGAGCAGCACCAGTGATCATGTTCTTAACGTAGTCAGCATGTCCTGGGCAGTCAACGTGAGCATAGTGACGTGTGTCTGTTTCATATTCAACGTGAGCTGTGTTGATTGTGATACCACGTTCTCTTTCTTCCGGAGCCTTATCGATCATATCGTAAGCTTCGTACTGAGCCTGACCCTTAAGAGCGAGAGTCTTTGTGATAGCAGCTGTAAGTGTTGTCTTACCATGGTCAACGTGTCCGATTGTACCAATGTTAACATGTGGTTTAGTTCTTTCAAATTTAGCCTTAGCCATTGGAAAATTCCTCCTTAGAATTAAATTAGAGTTCCTCGTGATATAATTTTACCATACATTACGGCAAATTTCAAGAGGTTTTATAAAATTTTGATTAATTTTTAATTAATCATTATTTTTGTTTCTTGATGTCATAATCTTTTCAGCGATGTTCTTTGGTACTTCAAGATAGCTGTGTGGTTCCATTGAGTACTGACCACGACCCTGTGTATTTGAACGGAGATCGTTTGAGTAGCCGAACATTTCTGAAAGTGGAACAAGAGCATCAACCTGAATAGCACCAGGTCTTGATTCCTGACCCTGAATCTGTCCACGACGTGAACTGAGGTCACCGATAACAGTACCTGTGTAATCATCAGGAGCGATAACTGAAACCTTCATGATAGGTTCCATAAGGATTGGGTCAGCCTTTCTGAGAGCTTCCTTGAATGCCATAGAACCGGCAATCTGGAATGCCATTTCTGATGAGTCAACTTCGTGGTATGAACCATCATAAAGTTCAACACAAACGTCAACTACTTCATAACCAGCAAGTACACCGGCCTTCATAGCACCCTGGATACCCTTGTCAACAGCTGGAATGTATTCCTTAGGAATAGCACCGCCGACAACAGCATTCTTAAATTCGTAACCCTTACCTGATTCGTTAGGTGTAACTCTGATCTTAACGTGACCGTACTGACCCTTACCACCTGACTGTCTTGAGTACTTGTGATCAACATCAGCACTGCCCTTGATAGCTTCCTTATATGAAACCTGTGGAGCACCTACGTTAGCTTCTACCTTGAATTCGCGGAGAAGTCTGTCAACGATGATTTCGAGGTGAAGTTCACCCATACCAGCGATAATTGTCTGGCCTGTTTCATCGTCTGTGTATGTCTTGAATGTTGGATCTTCTTCTGCAAGCTTTGCAAGAGCAATACCCATCTTTTCCTGACCAGCCTTAGTCTTTGGCTCGATAGCGAGCTGAATAACTGGTTCTGGGAATTCCATAGATTCAAGAATTACAGGATTCTTTTCATCACAGAGTGTATCACCTGTTGTTGTATTCTTAAGACCGATAGCAGCAGCAATATCACCTGCGTATACTGTTTCAAGGTCTTTTCTGTCATTTGAGTGCATCTGAACGATACGACCGAGTCTTTCCTTGTTGTCCTTAGTAGCGTTAAGAACAGTAGAACCAGCATTTACAGAACCTGAGTAAACTCTGAAGAAGCAAAGCTTACCTACGAATGGGTCTGTAGCGATCTTGAATGCGAGAGCTGCAAACGGTTCTTCATCTGATGAATGTCTTACACATTCTTCATCTGTATCAGGATTTACACCCTTGATAGCAGGAACGTCGAGTGGTGAAGGCATATAGTCAACGATAGCGTCGAGAAGCTTCTGAACACCCTTGTTCTTGTATGAAGTACCGCAAGTTACAGGAACCATGTCATTTGCAATAGTTGCCTTTCTGATTGCAGCCTTAATTTCTTCGATTGTGAGTTCTTCACCGCCGAAGAATTTTTCCATGAGTTCATCATCCTGTTCAGCAGCTGATTCGATGAGTGCATCATGGTATTCCTGAGCCTTTTCCTTCATGTCATCAGGAATTTCTTCAACTCTGATATCCTTTCCAAGATCATCATAGTATACATAAGCCTTCATTTCGAGAAGGTCAATGATACCCTTGAATGTATCTTCAGAACCGATAGGGAGCTGAATCGGAACAGCATTACAGTGAAGTCTTGTCTTCATCATGTCAACAACATTATAGAAGTCAGCACCCATAATGTCCATCTTGTTAACATATGCCATTCTTGGAACCTTATATTCGTCAGCCTGTCTCCAAACTGTTTCTGACTGTGGTTCAACACCGCCCTTAGCACATAAAACTGTTACAGAACCGCCGAGTACACGGAGTGAACGCTCAACTTCTACTGTAAAGTCAACGTGTCCAGGAGTATCAATGATGTTGAGTCGGTGGCCTGCCCAGTATGCAGTAGTAGCAGCAGAAGTAATTGTAATACCTCTTTCCTGTTCCTGCTCCATCCAGTCCATTGTAGCAGCACCTTCGTGAGTTTCACCTATCTTATGGTTGATACCGGTATAAAAAAGGATACGCTCTGTTGTAGTGGTTTTACCTGCGTCAATGTGAGCCATTATACCGATATTTCTTGTCTGTTCAAGTGAACAATCTCTTGGCATAACTTTTCTCCTTAACTAAATAATTGCAGATTACCAGCGGTAGTGTGCGAATGCCTTGTTAGCTTCCGCCATCTTGTGTGTATCATCACGCTTCTTGCAGGCACCGCCTGTATTGTTAAGAGCGTCCATGATTTCACCGGCAAGTCTTTCCTTCATTGTCTTTTCGTTTCTTTCTCTTGAATACTTAGTGATCCATCTGAGACCTAATGTCTGACGTCTTTCAGGACGTACTTCCATTGGTACCTGATATGTTGCACCACCCATTCTGCGGGCTTTAACTTCAAGAACCGGCATTACATTTTCCATAGCTTCTTCAAAAGCTTCAAGTGCATCCTTGCCTGTCTTTTCAGCAACGATTTCAAATGCGCCGTAAACAATTTTCTGAGCAACACCCTTCTTACCGTCTAACATAATGTTATTGATAAGACGTGTTACAACTTTTGAGTTGTATACTGGATCCAGTAATACATCACGCTTTGCGATTTTACCTCTTCTTGGCATTTTCGCTTCCCTCCTTCACATTTTTTCATGAATTCATAGGTACTCGTCATTTTCTGACGTCAAGACCAATGCAGAGGATTTAATATATATTTAAATCTCCACATATAATCCTGTGGCAGTTATCCTATTTCAATTATTTTGCCTTTGGTCTCTTTGCACCGTACTTTGAACGAGCCTGCATTCTGTTAGCAACGCCCTGTGCATCGAGTGTTCCTCTGATGATGTGGTAACGTACACCAGGGAGGTCCTTAACTCTTCCGCCTCTGATAAGAACAACGCTATGTTCCTGAAGGTTGTGTCCGATACCTGGGATGTAAGCTGTTACTTCATGACCGTTTGTGAGCTTAACTCTGGCAATCTTTCTCATAGCTGAGTTAGGCTTCTTAGGTGTTGAAGTTCTTACTGCTGTACAAACACCACGCTTCTGAGGTGAGCTCTGATCGATAGCTGTCTTCTTCTTGGCATTGTAACCCTTCTGAAGTGCTGGAGCTGTTGACTTGTCTTCGAGAACCTTTCTTCCCTTACGAACCAGCTGATTAAATGTTGGCATATTTCTCCTCCTTTTCCGGAAATATTATTATGTGGATATACAATTCCCCACATGTTCTATATTATATCCTTGTTTTCCCGATTTGTCAAGTGGTTTGGTGAAATTTTGTAAGAAAAATACAAATAATTTTTTATTTCAACTATTTCTCGTCATTTTTCTTATCCGTTCTTGCTTTTATTTGCATTTTCTTTCTGTTTTATAAGTGAAAGTACCTCTCTCACCGTTACAGGTACGAGCAGTACAATACCTATTATAAGTGTTATAAAGTATACTCTGTCACTGAAATCTATAAGATGGTCCAGAATACTCAGTATAATTATAAGTGCTGTTCCTATAATATCTGTAAATGCTATAATCTTTTTCATAATTTTACTCTCCTTTTAATGACTTTTCCAGATTAAATCCTGTTCTTCTTCACTCCACATAGCTGCAAGTTCAATAATATAGTGATTTTGTTTTTTCGATTTTTCTACGTAAAATAATTCATCAAGTTCATATTCGCTTATATGGGCAAGATAATAATCACATTTAGGCAAATCATCTGCCTGCATATATTTTTCTTGAACTTTTATAAAATCATTTATTATGTCATTGTCCGCACCAGAATAGCTTTTATATTTTAGTTCAAATATAGCTATAGGCTCTACTGCTTCTTTTGTGCAATATGATTTTCTTGTTCTGTCCAGTTCTTTAAGAGTATAAGGATTTAAATAACCAATAACCAAATCAGCTTTGGATTTTGCATCTTTTATATAATACTCGGTATATATTCTTATATTATCAAGCTCTATTTCATATTTCAGATACTCTCTGAGATGAGAAAATAAAACATTTTTAAATGAATCTTCACCTATAAGCAAATTTCTGTCATAATCATTCTTAATCTCATTCACCCAGATATGCTTAACAATCTCCTTAATTCTCTTTCTCATTTCTTTTCTGTCATACATACAATCACTCCTATTCCGCAAGAACACACTTTTCAAGCTTTAAATACTCACCGTCTTCAACTGTGATATACAAATCCTCAGTATATGTTCCGAAGCTTTCAGAAACAGGTGTAACTGCATCAACATCAGTATAAATTGTATATGACGCAGCATATGGATTGTCCTCTACATAATCATAATGCTTTGTATCAAGCTCAAGTTTATATGTTCCCGGAGCAACATCACTCCCCACAAGAAACATTCCCGGATGCTCAAACGGATCGTTTTTAATATAATTCTTGGTAAAATCACATATGTTAGCCCATGAAACCTTTATAAAACCCGGTTCGGAAATTGTAATGTACCTTGAATAGCTTGCCCATGTATCACAGATAAAATTATCATGATCTCTTGTCTGCTCGTCAGTATACAGACCAATCGGAAATTCCACCGATGCCGTACCGTCTGTCATAACAAGATATGTACCCTCGGGAATATCCTTTCCGATTTCATATATTCCTGCCGGCCATCGTCCAGCCTGATTGTAAAGCTCCATTTTGTCAATCGGCTCTGTTCTTTTTGCTACCGCCGTTTTTGTTGTGACTGTATAACTTGGCATTTCGGGCATTGTTGGTGTAGTTAAATTCTGAGCTATTATTTCTTCCACCGCCGCATTATCCGATTTATTACCGAATACTTTCGAAAAAGATCTTGCAATACGAGAAGAATAAGCAACCAACGACATTATTATTGCGACAACCATCAACGCTATTACCGCAATTGTAACAATAAGCTGTACCGTATACTTTTTGTTGTTAGCCTTTGCCTCTGCAATTTTGACTTCCCTCACAACCTCAAACATTTTTTCCTGATGTACAGTAAATGAATTGACAACAGTATCACAGTACAGACATTTTCCGTTCTGCACTTCACCGCCGCAATTAGGACATTTTCCTGCTGACATATACCTCACTCCTTATTTCCAAATCCATTAAACCACGCTCTTTCCTCAAAAGGCTTTTTATGTACTTTTTCAACCGTTTCAACAGCCTTTCCTATGGGAAGAAAGCAAACCAGTTCATAATCATCGGGGACACTTAAAATATCTGCCATTTTTCTACCGATATTGTCATCGTCTGTGATATGCCCCTCAATCCAGCAGCTTGAATATCCAAGAGAATTTATTGCCAGAAGCATGTTTTCAATAGATGCCGAATAATCCTGAACGTTAAAGCACTTGTCACGATAGGCAAATATTTTACGGGTAAGCACACAAATCATACATGGTGCTGTTTCACAAACAGGCGGATCAATAACCTCATGAAGCTTTTTCATAATTTCAGGGTTGTCAACGGCAATAAAAGAAGTAGTCTGCTTGTTACAGCCCGACGGTGCGTCAAGTCCCGCCTGCATAATTATTTTAAGATGTTCTCTCGGAACAGGCTCACTGCTGTATTTTTTACGATAGCTTACCCTTTCCGAAATATTCTTTATTATTTCATTCATATTACTTTTCACCCTTTATCTTACTCCAGTAAAGCCTTGTTGCCTGTTCGTATTTGTTTTCACCATAGTTATAGTAAACCCGACCTTTAAGATTATCAGGCATATACTGCTGTTCGACCCAGTGGTTCGGAAACGCATGAGGATACTTGTAAAACTGTCCCTTGACTTTTGCGTCCTCACCGTCAAAATGCTTGTTTTGCAAACAACGTGGGAAATCTACTGCCAGACCGCTGTTTACATCCTCCATAGCCATATTAATCGCTTCGTAGACGCTGTTTGACTTTGGAGCAGTTGCAAGGAGTACCACAGCCTGTGCAAGTGGAATTCTCGCCTCGGGAAGTCCAAGCTGCATGGCACTGTCAACGCATGATTTTACAATAGTTACAGCATTGGGATATGCAAGTCCCACATCTTCTGAGGCAATTACAAGAAGTCGCCTTGAAAGAGAAATTATGTCACCTGCCGCCATAAGCCTTGCCGCATAGTGAAGTGCCGCATTTTCGTCAGACCCTCTTATAGACTTCTGAAGCGCCGACAGATTATCGTAATGCTGGTCACCATCCCTGTCATACTTCATATTGCTTCGCTGTGACAAAAGCTGTACCGAATCCATAGTGATTTTTATGCCGTTCGGAGTAATATCACCCGATATTGCCGCCAGTTCAACCGTATTCACAGCCTTTCGCACATCACCGCCACAGCTTACAGCAATATGCCTTACAATATCATTATCATATTCATATTCGATATTATTCTTCTCCGACAGCTTTTCAAATGCCCTTTCAACAGCCTTTTCCACCTCAGCCGATTCAGGCGGCTTGAATTCAAAAACAGTAGAACGGCTGATTACTGCGTTAAATACTGCGAAGTACGGATTTTCGGTAGTTGACGCAATAAGGGTAATATCACCGCTTTCTATGTATTCAAGAAGGCTCTGCTGCTGTTTTTTATTGAAATACTGAATTTCGTCAAGGTAAAGAAGTATGCCGTCGGTAGCCGCAAAAGTGCCGACTTCCGAAATAACGTCCTTTATATCTGCTACGGAAGCAGAAGTTCCGTTAAGCTTGTGAAGCGACATGTTTGTATTTTCGGCAATAATTCTTGCGATGGTGGTTTTGCCTGTTCCCGACGGACCATAGAAAATCATGTTGGGAATTTTTCCGCTTTCTATAATACGGCGAAGTGGTTTTCCCTCACCTATCAGATGTGTCTGCCCCACAACCTCATCAAGCGACTGCGGGCGGATAGTATCCGCAAGTGGTGATGCCATAATGTTACCTCCTAATTGTTATTAAAAATCCTGCCATATATAATCTTCAACTGTTCATCTGTTAATTTTGCCATCTTTTTTCTCCTTTTTATTTATCAATAATCGTTTGCCGTTCTTATATCCGAAAAATCTGTACTAAAATCGCATTTTACTGTTCCTGTACAATTTCTGTTCGTAAATCCATGTGTCCAATAATATCGCTGGTCTTTTTTTGAATTTATTTGTTCATACAAATCCGGTTCTTCATACACGATAAAGTTGATTTGACCTCGAATTTTACGTTTTAACATTTCATTGCATACATTCATAACTTCCTCTTTTATGTCTGTATCCCACTCACTTGCTGGAAGAACAACCTTAAATCTTATTCCGTAATACGTTCCCGTTGGTGATAATTTAAGAAAATCATCAATTGTTTTACATTCACTATAATCACTTGGCAAAGAACCAGACGATAAATAGAACACCTTAAAATCACTGCTTATATATGGGTCAGCTAACTCGATGAACCAACTTTCCAAATCTTCCCTAATAGAATACATGAAGTAATCATCAGTTACACCATAGTTTTCTTCATCATAATAAGTTATACTTACATCAAAAGAATTCATTTCTTCGTCATATGCTGTTACTCCATAACTGGAGTATATATGATTCGGGCT
>JAZQZW010000134.1:0-17328 GCA_045634285.1 Oscillospiraceae bacterium | reverse complement strand
TCCAGTCAAACACATTCACTTTTCCGTCTGAATTTACATCAATATCTGTTGTTTCCGCATTACAGATCATTGATGATACCGAAGTTGTCATTACTGCAGCCAGAAGGACAGCAGAAAACATTCTTTTTATAACTCTCATATTTACCCTTTCTGTCAAAGCATTTACACTTCATACATTCCGACAGCGTTTTTAAGCGCTGTATACACTTTGTCCCTGAGTGATTTCGGCTCAAGCACTACAACCTGTTCTCCAAACTGTACAGCCCATTTAAACATATCATCTTCATTTACTTTTACAGATACCACCACATCATTTTCGGTTATATCAGAAAACTCTGTCTCATCTCCGAAAAAGTCCATTATGTCATTGATAACACGTCTGTTCGCTCTGAATTTTACACGTATGCTCTCACCTGTAAACATATAGAAGTGTTCTGCCATATGTTCTGCAAGACTGAAAGCGTCTTTCTGCCCTGTTATATCCTCAAGAGGCTTTGCTGGCTCATCTAAAATCTCAATATCCTTTATTCTGTCGATACGATAATTTGCAATATCATCATATTTATCATAATTACAGATAAGATAATACCTGCCGTTTGTTGCAGCAAGCTGGTAGGGTGAAACTATGTATTTTCTTACCGTTCCGTCAGAACGCTTTCTCGAATGGAGTTTTTTGTCCACATCATATGAACAGTATTCAAATACAACCTTGCGCTTTTGACTTATCGCCTCATCAAGCGTATCAATGGTATAGAAAATCTGTTTGTTTGCTGATTTGTTTTCCGGAATTTTGCATATATGCTTTACTTTTGAATGAAAGTATATACTTGACAAACCCTCAAGCTTGGATATAAGCTGACGGCGCTGAGTATATGGAATATGCTTTGAAAACAGCAGACTGTCGATCAGCAGACGCAGTTCACCATCATCAAATTCATGCTCCATAAACCAATCAGAATAAATTTCTTCTTCCCTGCCGTTTTTTCCTGTACGGACAGATTTGGTATATGACAACGGATAACCCGTATACACGAGATTCAAGAGATTGGTCTTTACTGTTTTTCTGTCAGCGGTCATGCTGTATTCTTTTTCAAGAATAGCCGCAATTTCTTTTTGTGAAAGCCTGTGATTTTCATCGGTATATTTTTTCATTATATCAAGGATATTTATAGTCAGCATTTTTTTAGGCGGTATTGTATACATAAATATTCTCCTTATCAATATGGTATAATGTTCCAATACTGTTTACATTATATCACATCATGCTGCATTAATCAACAAATTATGTATACTCATTTTTGGGTTCTTCAATACGTATAACCTTACCCCAGGGCGGCTCAATCTCATTATTATTTATAATCCACATCACAGGAATATCCCCTGCGGCATCTTTTTCCGGAAACGGGGCACAACCATCAGTCAGAATAATAATACAGACAGGCAGAATATCCTGCATTTCTTCAAAAACGTAATCAAAGATAATATCAAAAGCCGTTCCACCGCCACCTTGCGGCCTTATAATCTTAAAATCATCTTCATTTTCAAAGGGTACAGGTGGCACAACAACCGCATCAAAAAATCCAAGCCAGCCTTTAAGTGCTCCGTTGTACTGCTGTATCGCACCGTTTATTTCTGAATATGCCTCCATTACCATTTCATCGGACATAGACCCTGACGTGTCTATCATAAAAAGTATATTTTCAGCACAGTCTGTTTTTTCGTTAAAATCAGGAAGAAAAAACGGCGAGTCATCAAATCTTCTGTCAGGCGGAGAAAATGAGTAATCAGTAACCTCCTGCTGCACAAATTCAATAAGTATCTGTCGCCAGTCAAGCTTTGGTTCTGTCAGTTCCTTTAATATCCTTTCGGCATAAAGCGGAACAGTTCCTCTGCTTTTTGAAGGATTTAAAATTTCATCCATTTTAACAGCTTCATTCATATATGAAAGCCACTCGTCACGCAGACTGCCGTCATCATCACACCCATCCCATTTGCTGTGGCTGTCAAAACCGCTTTTATTTACAGAGCCGTCGGATTTTCTGTTGTTATCCTTGCTTTTTTTATTTGTTTTTCCGTCGCCCTGCCCATCTCCTGATTCATTATCATCATTGTCATCAGCTTCGTTACTTCCATTACCTTGCCCGTTGCCGCTACTATTGTCATCGTGGTTACCGAGTGTACTGGTACACAAAAGCATTTCATAAAGCTGTTCTGCAGAGCATTTGTATCCTTCAGTACCGTCAGGTGCTTTATGTTCGGATACCTTTCCATTAAGCGAAATAACCGACTCATCATCACCAAAAGAATGATAAATATTGGAATCCACAACAATGTCGCAGGCATTGTCAAAATATTCTTTTTTCAGTTCTTTTCCTCTTGATATATGCATGAGTGCAATATGCAGAATCTGGTGCATAAGCACATACTCCGTTTCATTTGGAGTAAGCCTGAATAAAAACTCGGGATTAAAATATATTCTTTTGCTGTCGCACGAAACAGTATCAATTTCCGTATCAATTGAAAAAACAATATGCATAAGAAGTGAGCCGTAAAAACCGCTTTTGCTTAACACCCTCATCTGCGAACGATGAAGCTTTACGGCAGCCTGACGCATTTCCTCTTTAGTTATCATTTACAAAAAACCTTCCATTCGTCTGTAACCAGCGGTAAAAGGCAGGGATATCCATAAGCTTTGACTTAAAGCCCTCGCTTATATCCATGTAGCTTTTAAGCATAAAGGTCGAAAATTCAGGCGGAAATCTGAGTGCATATGTAATGGAATTTTCAATCTCAGACATATTCTTTCTATACTTTGAAGCATAAGAAATCATAGCTGTTACAAGAGCGTACATAACATCTGCTCTTTTTGGAATATTGGTGTAATTGCCGATGAAAATCTCCTTTATGTCAGGAAGCTGATTGTATATCTCGCACCATGTTTTGAACTCGACAGCCGCACCTGTTCCGACACAGCCTGCCACAAGCGGATAAACCTTTTTCACATCATCATTTATATTGTTTAAGATATTGCTTACCATTTCCCATGAACGTGGTGTTGCGTATGCAAGACTCTCACTCTTGCTTTCATCAATAAAATGCTTTTGAGAAAAAGCAAGAAATCCGATTACCTTCTGATGTATCCCTGTTTTTACCGCCCAGCTTCTCCAGCTGTCAAACTCTGCTGAAATTTCAATATGGCACAGACGGTTTGCAAGCGCTCTCGGCATTTTAAAGGCAACAGATTTATCCGTTACTCTGTTACCTGCTGCTATTACAATACAGTTTTCAGGGAGCTTATGCTCACCGATAACTCTGTCAAGGGTTATCTGATAAGCTGCTGCCTGTACTGACTGAGGTGCTGCGGAAATTTCATCAAGAAACAGTATATTTACAATATCTTCACTGCTGTCCATGTTGAAAATCTGCGGTTTGAGCCATATTGCAAGTGTTTTTTCAGCATTAGCCGTCGGAATACCACGCAGGTCAATCGGATTGAACAGAAGCAGACGCACATCTGTAACAACTACCTTTTTTGATGTTCTGTCTTCAATATTTTTTGCAATCTGACGAATACACTGTGATTTTCCGACACCAGGAGCACCCCACAGCATCACCGACGGAAATGTTTTAAACGGCAGCGAACTTTCAATAAGCGAGCTGTATGCATCTGTAAGCATGTCCGCCGTTTTGTTTATGCTGAGGCATGGTATTGTACTTACGGTAATTTCATTCATTATAATGTCCTTTCTGAAAAAACAACTATTTTACACCAAGCTGTTTATCAATCTTATCAAGCTCTTTTTCAAGCTCATCAATCTGCTCTGCATAGTTTTTATCCGATATCAGCTTATCCCCAAGCTCCATATAACGGCTGTTCAGACTGTGAAAAGTATCAATAAGGGTTGAAAGATGCCCTGAGATATTATCAAGCTTATGGTCAATTCTTGTTAAAACACCATTGGGAGAATCACCCATAGAAACGATATATGTCCCTTCTCTTATAACCTTTACATAAGAATTTCTCATTGAAAGGTTTGGAGGAACAATAATTTTAAATCCTCTGTATTCTGCCGCAAAAAGCTCATTTATTTCAGAGCGTGCAGTATTTATTGCGTCCCAGATAACAGTCTGCAGCTCTTTTCGTTCTTCCTTGCTGTATTCAGTCGGATTTTCTTTCAGGAACTTTTCATCTTCTCTGCAAAGTGTAATATTTTTCTGAACATTTTTTATTTTTGCAGGAAGTGACTGTCTTTCGGAAGAAAGCCTGTTAAGCTCATCAACTGTTTTTTTCTGAAGTATGATAAGACGGTTTATTTCATTCATGGTTTCAACACGCTTTTTTATAAGCGGATTGCCTATCGCAAGTGCCTTTACTTCCGCATAGTTCAAAACTGCCTCGTCAATATCGCTGCATTCTCTTTCTGTTGCAAGACCCGATAAAATCTGAGAGATAAAAATCTGCTTTCTTTCAATAAGCTGCCATGAATATGCGTCAAAGCTACCCTTTGTAATATATCGGAAAATCATAACCTTCGGGTTTAAATTCCCCTGTCTTAAAATTCTGCCCTCACGCTGAACCATATCAGAAGGTCGCCATGGAACATCAAGATGATGAAGTGCAATAAGTCTTTCCTGAACATTCATACCTACACCAAGCTTAAAGGTCGAACCGATAAGAACACGCACCTGTCCGCTGTTCACATCTTTTATCAGCTTTTCCTTTTTTCTGCTGTTGTCGGCGTTATGGATAAATTCAATTTCTTCTCTCGGAATGCCCATGCTTTCAAGACATCTTGCCAGTTCAT
This sequence comes from Oscillospiraceae bacterium, assembly GCA_045634285.1. GTDB lineage: Bacteria > Bacillota > Clostridia > Oscillospirales > Ruminococcaceae > Porcipelethomonas. The sequence goes on along the minus strand of JAZQZW010000134.1, from coordinate 12,523 downwards.
CGTATATATTGAAGTTCACACTCGGAGTTGAAATATCGCTGAATACAAGCTGAGTTCCTTTAAAGTTCTGTGTCTGAAAATAAATATCCGCAATATTTTCTGCACATCTCCAGACCTTGCTGTCACATGAAAAAGCCGATAGGTCATTTACAAGCCTAACATCAAGAGCCGCTTTTCTGCCATCAGTAGTGATTTTAAGCATATTGTCTTCATTTCTCGGAACAAGACCCGAACGCACCATATCAGCTCTGTTGGAAATATCAGCAAGATAATCTGTAAAATCCTTTACAGGAGTTACAATGCAATCGGTATGACCGTCACAATCAGGGATTTCATCTTCCTTTCCTGCTGTATGGAAATCTGAAATCTGAGCCAGAAGTGAGGTCAGCTCAGGAATATTGTGAAACTTTGAAAAACGTGTCATCATACGAAACTGAGTTGTATCAACATCAACTTCAAACTCGTTTGTCTGCTCAGCAAACATGGAAATCCAATCGGAGAAATTACTGAGATTAAGCAGATTAAGTTCCCCGTTCTGAAGATACTTCTGCAAAACAAAAGCTTCAACAAGGGAATTGCTCAGCGGTGTACCTGTCGCAAAAATAACACCCTTACCCTTTTCATTATTCTGTACGCATCTTACCTTTGCAAGCATATCCTTTGCTTTTTTTGAACCTGTGGAGCTTATCCCCTTTATATCCACAGGTATTTCAATAGGAAGATTCTTGTAATTATGTGCTTCGTCAACAAAAAGTGTGGTAACACCAAGCTCATCATAATAAACACCGTCATAAGCCTCAGCCATACTTTTTTCAAGTTCCTCAAGTGACTTGATTATCTTTTTGCGTTCCTTTTCCATGAGCTTTTTCTGTGCTTTCCCGGCAGACAAAGCAATATCATGTATCTGACTGAGCTTGTCCTCCATTTCTTCTTTATAATAACTTTTGGAAACAGGAATATTATCAAAACAACTTGCTGCAATAATTACAGCGTCGTGTTCCTCATCGCGTATTCTTTCAAGTATTTTTTCTCGGTTGGCAGGTTTAAACTGCTGAGGTCCGATACACAGAATATCTGCATTTGGATAAAGTTCTCTGTACAATATCTCCCATTGTGAAAGAATGTTGTTGGGAACAACATACATATTCTTTTCAGAAAGTCCCATTCGCTTTATTTCCATACCTGCTGCAATCATTACAAGCGTTTTACCCGAACCCACATCATGAGCGAGCAGGGTATTGGGAGAAAATATTATTCTTGCAACAGCGTCTTTCTGATAGGAATAAAGCTCGATTTTATCTGACATTCCCGGAAACTTAAGAAAATCGCCGCAAAAAACTCTCCTGCGTATACCTCCGAACTGTTCCTTGTAAATTTTCATCAGCTTGTTTTTTCTGTAATCGTTTTTCCATATCCACGACTGGAATTTTTCAATAAGCTGCTTCTGCTTTTCAATTGCAAGGAGTGTTTCAGCTTCGTTAAGACGTCTTTTTTTAGGGTTTACGGGGTCAGAATCATAAACTGCAATACTGCTCATGTTAAGGGTTTTTTCAAGAATTACAAGTGCGTTCATTTTTCTTGTTCCGTAAACGGTTGTCACATTAAGATTTCTTATGCGAGTAGTCTTGTCAGGCAGAATCCATTTACCTGTAAGCGGGTCATGGACTGTTTTGCAATTGTACTGTGTATAATCCATAACACGCAAAATCTCAACTATAAACCTGTCAATAATATCAGGCGGTATCCATGGCGAGCCAAGTGTAACATAAATATCTTCGGTTGACACAGACGGCGGCAGAACCTTTTCAAGAGCCTTTATATTTTCATCAAAATAGCCGTTGTATTTCACGTTGCTTATCCTTGCGGCCTCAAGCTTTTTTAAAATATTGCCAGATAAATATTCATCTGCAGTTTCCCAACCCTTGTAAAAACATTCGTTCCACTTTTCAGGATTCTGATAAATAGAACCCTTTAAAGTTATTATGACAATCTTTAAGGTTTCTCCTGTAATTTCGGCAATATACTCAATATCAACACAGCAAGATCTGTCAGTGACATGATAAGCCCGTCAGGTATACTTTCTGCTTTAATACCGTTGACCCTGTCATCGTCAGCAAAAGGATTCATCCAGTCCATAGGCAAATCCATACAGGTTATTTCTTCTATCTGTTTTTCACGTTCACGTTTTTTAGCCTCGTATTTAAGACGCTCCTGCTCACGTCTTTCTTCTCTGGCTTTTTTTCGTTCAAGCTCTTTTACATGCTTTGTGTAAGCAGCAAGAGATTCCATGGCAACCTGCAAATCCTCCGCAGTAAGCTTATCCTTCATGCTGTCAAAGTTTTTTGCAAACTCGCTGAGAGTATTAAAAACATCTGCCATTTTTTTATCGTTCATAACCCCACCTCCCGAATGACTTCTGAATACTATTCTTCAAATACCATTATAACAGCACAGACAGGAAAAAAATGTCACACAGCTTCATATGTACAAATACTGTAATTGTGACAGATAAATGAAATTTCCTTTATTTTACATATTTCGTTTGATTTTATCGGAAATATATGCTATTATTAGTATTGTGAAAAAAATAACTTTAAGGGATAAGGAGTAGTTAAATGCTTGAACTGAAAAACATAACCAAAGCGTATACCGTCGGTGACGTTGTAACAAAAGCTCTTGATGATGTTTCACTTGCATTCAGAGAGAATGAATTTGTTGCAATTTTAGGTACCAGTGGTTCGGGAAAAACAACAAGCCTTAATATTATAGGTGGTCTTGACAGATATGATTCGGGCGACCTTATCATTAACGGCAAGTCCACAAAAATGTTTAAGGAACGTGAATGGGACGCCTACCGTAACAACAGTATCGGTTTTATTTTCCAGAGCTATAACCTTATTTCACATCTGAGCATTCTTGCAAACGTTGAAATGGGTATGACACTCAGTGGTGTTTCGGCTTCTGAAAAGCACAGACGTGCAACCGAAGCACTTGAAAAAGTGGGACTTAAAGAACATATAGGCAAAAAACCGAATCAGCTTTCGGGCGGACAGATGCAGAGAGTTGCTATAGCAAGAGCTCTTGCAAATGACCCTGATATTCTTCTCTGTGATGAGCCGACAGGTGCTCTCGATACTGCAACAAGTGTTCAGATTATGGACCTTATCAAAGAGGTTGCAGGTGATAAGCTTGTTATCATGGTTACCCACAACCCTGAACTTGCAGAACAGTATGCCGACAGAATTGTAAAATTCTCAGACGGTAAGGTTATTTCAGACAGTAATCCTTATGATATTCATGAGGGCAAAAAAACATTCTCACTCAAGAAAACAAGCATGAGCTTTTTAACTGCCTTAAAGCTTTCAGCAAACAATATAAGAACAAAGCTTGGCAGAGCATTTCTTACTTCATTTGCGTCAAGCATCGGTATTATCGGTATTGCTCTTATTCTCAGCCTTTCAGTCGGATTCCAGATGCAGATTGACAAGTTTGAAGCAGATACTCTCCAGCAGATGCCTGTTATGATTTCCCAGCAGAGTATGAATCTTGACGCTGAAACGATGATACAGATGAGTGAGGAACAGGAAAAATACGAAAGCTTCCCTGATATCGAAAAAGTTTATATGTATGACTCTATGCAGGAAACCATGATGCATACGAATAAATTTACAGAAGAATATCTTGAGTATGTTGAGAATATGGATGAAAGCTACTGCAAGAGCATTCAGTACACACGTCTTGTAAATATGAACATGCTCCGTAAGGACAGTGACAGCTACGTTCCTGTTACTTCTGCAAATCTGAATTTTGCATCATATCCACTTTCATTCGGAGAGGACGAAAATGCTCTTATGAATGAACATTACGACCTCCTTTGCGGTGAAATGCCGAAAGAACCAACAGATATCATTTTACTTGTTGACTCTAAAAACCGTATCAATAAAACTATCATGACAGAACTTGGATATGATGAAAATCTTACAGAAATCAATTTCAGTGACATTATCGGAACAGAATTCAAGGTCATCATGAATGACGATTACTACGCAAAAACCGAAATGGGTATCTACTCATTCAACACTGATTATGAGGCTATGTACAATTCTGCCGATTCACTTACACTTAAAATCACAGGCATTATCCGACCTGACGAAGAATCACCAATGGCAATGATGACAGACGGCGGTGCTCTCAGCTATAACGACAATCTTGCACAGCTTGTTATTAAAAACGCAAAAAATTCAGAAATTGTAAAGGCTCAGGTTGATTCGGACGTTAATGTCATGTCAATGGAACCTATGGACGAAGCTACAAAGGAACAGACAATTGCATATCTTGGCGGTAATGAAATTCCGTTTATGATTTCGCTTTATCCACAGGATTTCGAAACAAAGGATAAAATGCTTGAATACCTTGACAAGTTCAATGAACCACTTGCTGATGAAGACAAAATCATCTACACAGATACTGCAAGTATGATTTCGGGAATGTCTGACGGCATTATGGACGGTATCACAATTGTACTTATTGCATTTGCAGGTACAAACCTTATCGTCAGCCTTATCATGATTGCGATTATCACTTATACTTCAGTTCTTGAAAGAACAAAGGAAATCGGTATTCTGAAGGCTCTTGGTGCGCGAAAGAAGGATATCACACGAGTATTCAATGCTGAAACATTTATTCTTGGTGTTGCGTCGGGTCTTCTTGGTATAATAGTTGCAAAGCTGCTTACATACCCGATAAACGATATAATTTTCAGCCTTACAGAGCTTAAGGACGTTGCACAACTCAAAATTTCACATTCTGTTATTCTTATTGTTATAAGTACAATCCTTACAATGATAGGCGGATTTATTCCTGCAAGAATGGCATCAAAGAGAAATGCTGTTGACGCACTCAGAAGTGAATAACAAAACATGCCGCACAAAAGTGCGGCATTTATTATTGCATAAAAATCCCTTTCGGTATTCCGAAAGGGATTTTTTAAGAGAAGTATTTCAAGAATTATATTTTCGTATTTATCATTTTAATAAGTGGCTTATCTGAGTTATAAACCAAACTTTTTGAGCATTTCTCTGAACGCTGCTGCCTGGCTGTGAAGCTGAGTTGAAGCAGCAGCACTCTGCTCTGCTGTAGAAGCTGCTGATGTAACAAGACCTGATACACGAGTCATATTCTCATTAATGTCCTTGATATGAGCTTCCTGTTCGTGTGAGTCTTCATTGATTTTACCAATAATTGAATCAACCTCATTTGTCTGTTCAACAACCTCTCTGAGTGAACCTGAAGTTTCGTCAGCATATTCCATACCCTTTTCGATAACTTCAACAGAATGTTCAATAAGCTTAGCTGTCTGTTCAGAAGCAATTGCACTCTTGCTGGCAAGATTTCTTACTTCATCAGCAACTACCGCAAAGCCCTTTCCTGCTGCACCTGCTCTTGCTGCTTCAACCGCTGCATTAAGAGCAAGAATATTTGTCTGGAATGCGATATCATCAATAGCCTTGATAATCTTCTTGATTTCAACAGAAGATTCTGAGATATCTCTCATAGCTTCAAGAAGCTGTTCCATCTGAGTATTACTAAGGTTAACTGCCTTTGTAGTATCTCTTACAAAGCCTCTTGCCTTATCAGTTGCAGTAACATTATCAGCAATCTTTTCAGAAATCATATCAATCTTTGAAGCCATGTCGCTGATAAGCTGAGTTTCATGTGCTACTGTATCAGCAAGGCTTGTAGCGCCGTTTGAAAGTTCCCTAGCACCATTTGAAACTGAATTTGAAGCATCATCAATACCCTTGAATACTACTCCGAGTGAGCTTGAAATATCATCAAGTGATTGCTTGATAGAGCTGTAATCACCGATATATTCAACCGTTGAAGCCACGCTGAAATCACCATGAGAAATTCCGTCAAGTCGGCAGCCAATGTCTTCAATGTATCCTTTTACTACATTATTGTTACTTTCAATAACTCTGCAAAGATTACCAATTTCATCTTCAGCATTGTATGTAAAGTGGAAATCAAGTCTGCCTTCTGCAACATTCTGTGATTCATCTGCAACAACTGTAAGAGGTTTAAAGAGCGTTTTAAGAGTTGTAGCAATAAGAATGCTGAATACAATACAGAAAACAACAATCATAGCACAGAAGAATGAAATCAGTAATACACCCGTTTTTTGGAATTCAACATAATCAAAAGCATAGACAAGCTTCCAGCCTGTTATATTAATTGAATTTGGTGCGTAAATGGATTTATCACCATCGTAATCCTTGACTGTGAGCTGTTTACCATCAGTAATAGAACTGAAAGCAGGTACAACATCATTGATGTTTGTTTTTATGTCATTACCGTTTTCGTCAGCTGAAAGCTGAAAGCTTTCGTTTTCATGGGCGAGGACTGTGCCGTCTTCGGTAAGAAGCATTGCATATCCTTTTTCGTCAATTTTAAGATTCTTTATTTCTTCAACGATTTTATCAAGATAAATATCACATGCAAATACGCCTTCAAAGTCACCGTCAACTATGATAGGTTCTGCAATGGTTACAACCAGCATATTGGTCTGTGCATCTGCATAAGGGTCTGTAACAATCATAGATCCGGCTTGTTCAGCCTTAATGTACCAGTCTCTTGTTGTAGGATTGTATTCTTCAATTGTTGGTTCCCAGTCATCACCAAATACGCATTTGCCATCAGGGAAACCGAGATAAACGTCAAGAATAGTTTCATCGTCTGCTCTCTTGTCCGCAAGGTACTTTTTGAGGGAATTCTTATAAATATAGTACTCACGGTCAATAATTTCATCGCAGATAAGATGTGATATTTCGGCCTTTCTTTCAATCCATAATTCAACTGAATCAGAACAGTTTTTAAGCATTGCTTCTATTTTCTGATCACGTTGATCCTGATAAATGGACATAGACCATACCGTTGTCAATGCAAGAATTACTACAAGTCCGATTGCAACAATTAAAGTCATACGTTTTTTTATTCTGTTTCTTAGTCCGTTGCTTTTTTTTCTTGGTTCGTCGACATTTTTTCTTGGTTTGACAATTTTTTTTCTTAGTTCGTTAACTTTTTTTCTCGGTTTGACGACTTTTTTTATTAGTTCGTTAACTTTTTTTCTTAGTTCGTTAACTTTTTTTATTAGCTCGTTAACTTTTTTTATTAGCTCGTCGATCTTTTTTCTTGACTTGTGGACTTTTTTTCTTGGTGCGTTGTTTTTTTTCATACTGCCGCCTCCTAATGTAATCTTACAAAAATTATATCATAATTTCTGTAAGATTTCAATAGTTTCAATATTTTTCAACATATTCTATATATCCCAATGAGTAGGCTAGTGCATTTTGCACAAACAGCAATATGCTTAAACGTTTTATTAGTATTTTTTCTCCAGTTCTATTTTCAGATTTTTAATTATTCTTTTTTCAAGCCTTGAAATATAGGATTGTGAAATTCCTATTATATCCGCAACTTCCTTCTGTGTTTTCTCCTTTCCGTCAATAAGCCCGAATCTCATCTGCATAATCTGTTTTTCTCTGCCTTTAAGTTCTTCGACAACCTCTCTTATCATCCCTCTTTCTGCCTCTGTTTCAATCCCTCGGTTTACGATATCATCATCTGTACCCAAAATATCCGAAAGTAAAAGCTCGTTACCATCCCAGTCAATATTGAGCGGCTCGTCAATTGATATTTCATTACGGTATTGCGAAGATTTTCTCAGAAACATCAGAATTTCATTTTCAATACATCTTGAAGCGTAGGTTGCAAGCTTTATGTTTTTATCAGGCTTGAACGTATTGACCGCTTTTATCAGCCCTATTGTGCCAATTGAAATCAAATCTTCAATACCCGTACAGGTTGTCTCAAATTTCTTTGCGATATACACAACAAGTCTGAGATTATGCACAATAAGCTTTTCTCTTGCAGCCGGGCTATTCTCTGTAAGTAGTCTGAACGCTTCTGCTTCTTCCTCTTTTGAAAGTGGGGGCGGAAGCTTTTCAGAGCCGTTTATATAAAATATATTATCAGGTTTGAATCTCGAGATAATATAAATGTATAATCTGTAAAGCATGTTTTTCAAACGTTTCATTTTTAAAATCTTCCTTTCATGATAACATCTCAGGATTAAATATTGCAGGTGTATCCTTGTTTATAACTCCGACAAGTGCATGTACTTTATACAATTTCTTATTTTCCTCATCGGATATCACAGCTTCTTCAGGAGAAAAAACAGGTATAAGACCGGTATTTCCGATTGTTGAATACGGAATCATTCTCATTTTGTATTCAGTATATAACTTTTCAGCATCGTTGAAATCTATATTTATACCAAGCTTTTCCTGCGGACAGACTATAACAGGAATACCTGTAAAACTGTCTGTCAACGAATTTCCTGTATCGGCAACAGCATCAAGCTTTACTGTTGTCTGTCTGAATTTTAAAGTAATGCTGTAATTTTTTGAACTGTCTGCACCTTTGTCCATAAGCCGTCTTACAACAGTTACAATAAAATATGCAGCAGCAGTAAATACAACAAGACTTACAAGCGAAAAATCAACATAAAAATAACTGTTGTTGAATGTCATAAATGACGGGCTGAATGTATTGTATAATAATCCGACTACTCCCGCAAAAACAAAATTTATTATGAAAAAATAAATAAGAAGACGCAGAAAATTTTGCCTGTCCCTGATGCCAAATGCAATTGCAGTAATTATTACAGCTGCTATAAGTTTTATAACAACAGTCAGAATAAAATTACTTTTCGGAATAAGTATCGTCAGAGAAAACAAACTCCCAGCAAATGAAGATATAATACACCGTATTGTCTTAAGCGGAAAATGCGTAAATCTTGCAGTTGCTCTGAGCAGAAAAAAATTCATATAAATATTCAGCACAATAAGTACATCAAGATATATTGTCTTCATTAAACCGCCGCCTTTGCTTTATACTACTATTATAATATAATGTTCAGGCGATTTTGGTCGAAAACAGTTTGTACATAAAATTTAAAAGGCACCTCCGATTATCTCGGAAGTGCCTTTGATAAGCATATATTTTTAAGATTGTCCGCTGAATTTTGTTATATTGCCAATAATATATTCGACAATTTCAATATTATCAGATGAATCAATTATTGCATTACATGTTACATCAGCATTTGCTTGTGCTGTTGAATTCTTTAATGAGAACAACTGAGCGTTAATAAGGTATTTTGAAAGAGCAATAACGTCTGCCATTGCAACGTCATCATCAAGATTTACGTCACCAAGCAGAGAAGCCTTTGCATCAGGATCTATGGTGTTGCCTGCAGCAGTTACAGTTGTAACAATAGCGGTAGTAGCGACACTGGTTGTAGTAATAACAGTAGTACCGTCAGTATCTCCACCGGCATTAGTAATAGTAACCTTTGCAGCAGTTGTAACAGTAGTAACAGGAGCGGTAGTAACAGCTGGAGCAGTAGTAACAGTTCCACCTTCCTTGCCAGGTTCTTCGCCCCATACAAGTACACCGTCAACGTATGCGGTAACCTTCTTTGTAAGCGCTGCTGCATCATTATCGTCCTCAAAGCTGATTAAGTCTGAGTAACTGTAATCGTTTGATGAATCCCATACAGTATCATAAGTTTCAGGGTTCATGGTATTCAGAAGTCCGAACTGGTAAACACGGCTTCCGTAGAAATTACAGTTCTGCCATGAAATTTCAATATAGTAAGTGCCGTCATCATCATATTTCACAGGGTCAGAGATTATTGCCTGATTTTTACCATCAGTAAAGCTCTTTTCCTGGTCATAGTCGATACGTGTTTCAATAAAGCTGATATCCTCACCCTTTTCTATCTGTTCTGCAATATTAAAGTAATATCTTACCTTCATATCACTCATAAATCTTGGAGGATTTGTTGTTTCATTGTGGATAACAAGCTTAATCTGAAGACCTGCATCAGTTTCCTGAGCCTTACCTGCTGTTACATAAACGCCAAGTGAATCGTCCTTAGCACCAGGCTTGTTCTTTGACATGTCAAAATTTTCGATTATATAGTTGTCATCAGCATGTTCCTTGCCCTCTGCTCCGTAGAACTCATAAAGACCTGCAAGTGCACCTGTGAAACCTGCGTTATAGTCATCGGTAACTTCGTTATAAATGTAGTCCTTTGTTTCGTCATGATGGAAGTCATCTGCATCAGGACCACCTACGAGTGCACCGTAAAGTGTGTGTACCTGATATGTTTCAGGATTTTCCATACTCTGTGTTGGTGAACAGTGAGCTGCTCTGTGATGTGGGAATGTTGCATAGTTGTTTTCATAACCTACTTCGTAAGCATAACCCATAGGGTTATCACCAAGAACGTATTCCATCTGATCCTTTGCCCAGTCAGCAAAAGTCATATCCCCTGTTTCCTTTGCGTAAACCATTGCGCACATCTGAGCTGCTGTGTTGTATCTTGCTGAACCGTAATCGTTAAGCATAGCAAAGCCATCGGGTGTCTTTTTAAGGAATGCGCCGTCTGCTGTTGGTAAATCCTTGATTTGATCTGCTGTAATCTTTGTATTCCAGATAACATCGTCAGGACCGAAGTACTTGTGTGAAGTTACAGGAACATCAAATGAAGCTTCTGCAGCATCTGCCTCTGTCATACCTGACCAGAATTCAAGGTTCCAACGGAAAATATACCAGTCACGTGAAATATTTGTAACAGGAGCAAGCTTTGCAAATACACCGCCCCATACTGTATCCCAGCAGTGAACCCAGATATTCTGCCAGCAGTTACCTGTATCGGCAATAATTCTCTTCATGTAACCTGTGTAAGGGTGCGCACCCATTTCACCTGATACTGTTTCGTCAACTGAAATAATATCGTCAATATAGTCATAGTTTTCTGTACAGTAGTAGAGCCATACAGCTGCCCATGCAAGTTCATCATAGTCATAGCTTGATGTATAGAAACCACCGTCATAGCCAAGGCTTGTTACTGTAAGTGAATCGTCACCCAAATCAGAATGTGTTTCAACGGCAAAGTCATAAAGTGCAATTGCGTATTTGAGACATTCTTCAGCGTATTCAGGGTCAGTATCCTTGAAGTTCAAGTAGTTGATGGCAAGTGAAGCCGAAGCACCTGCACACTGGTCGGAAGCAGGAGTTTCAGTTGTGGCAAAGTATGCCGGACGCTTTACTGCACATGATGATGACGCTACAAATGTGTCATCTACCTGAAGTTCAGGGGCACACCAGTAGTTATGGTCGTTGTTACCCTCACCCACCTGATAGCAGTATGCTACAACATCATCATTTTCATCAAGGAATGTAGCCTTTAAGAAGTAGTCATTTATCCATCTGAGTTCATCTTCAACATGTTTCTGAAGACCTGTTTCAATATAGGCATCTCTGAATTCATAATAGCCCCAGCCTACTGTTGATGCTGAATATGAACCTGGAAGACCAAACTTTACATGGTCACCCGCATCGTGCCAGCCACCTGTAAGATTTACCGAACCGTTACCGTCAGGGTCAAGATACTCAATATTTTCAGCAATAAATTCTTCACTCATATTTGTACCGATATAAAGACCCTCAGCAGCTGTTGCACTGTCGCCTTTACCACTGTCCTGTACAGCGTCAGAATCAATACCGCCGTTATCCATCTTAACAAGAGGAATTTCAGCATCTTTTACATGACAGTCGCCACGCCATGAGTAGTAACCGTCCTCAGCCACCTCGTCACCACACTTGTTTGCATCGTAAAAGCAAAGTGCAAGCTGAAGTGCCTGAGCAAAGTTGTCATAATTATTAGGCTTTTCCTCATCAATGTAGTAGGCACTTGTTGGAAAAACCGAAGCTGTCAGCGTAACTGCTGCACATGTAATTGCAGATATCGCACGCTTTAAAAACTTAATCTTCATACAAAACCTCCATCTGAAATCATTTTTCGAGAGCTTAAACGTTTTCGTAAAACTCCCAAAAAAACGCACTACATAAATGTGTGCATTCTCCCATATTTTCACAATATTATAATAGCACATTAAATAAAAAAAGTAAAGATTTTTTTAAATAGTGAAATTTATTTTGTTAATTCTGTTCAAAAATAAAAAAGCCGCATCGGTAAAAATACCGAAACGGCTTTTTTGAAACAAATTATTTTCTGTTATAAACAACCTCATCACCAAGACTGTCGATGATGATAAGCTTGCCGTCGGACATTGAATATTCAAGCTCCATCGGGTCTGTATTTCCTTCAAAAAGAATTGAAAGAATTGTTCCCTTATCCTCGTATGTAAGCTTCATGATAGTTCCACCCAGATCATACTGACCCGTGCCATCTTCATTAAATGTGTAAGTGTAACCACCTGCTTCATATTCCCACACACCAACAAGACCTGTTTCTTCTGCCGCTGCTTCTGTTTCAGCTTCAGCTTCAGTTTCAACCTCTGAGCTGTCACTTACAGAGCTTTCGCTGACGCCGATTGAAGATGTTTCCTTTTCTTCTCCACAACCTGTAAATACAGAAAGCATGCCGACA
>JAZQZW010000133.1:0-11496 GCA_045634285.1 Oscillospiraceae bacterium | reverse complement strand
AAGCCGTATTGCTCTTACGGTAACACAGCAGATTGACTCAAGAACAATTCTTGATATGAACGGAGCAGGAAAGCTTTTAGGCTATGTCGATATGCTTTACTATCCGAACGGAATGCAGAAACCACTTCGTGTACAGGGCTGTTTCTGTTCTACAAAGGAAGTTGAAACTGTTGTTGACTTTATAAAACAGCAGACTGATTTTGAATATGACAGTGAAATACTTGAAGCTGTTGAAAACAGCGTTCCTGCTGAAAAATCAATCGACATAACTACCGATGTGGCAGCAAGTGGTGATGAAGCGCTTATTGAAAAGGCAGTTGAAATTGCTGTTGACGCAGGACAGATTTCAACTTCTGCACTTCAGAGAAAGTTAAAGCTTGGTTTTGCAAGAGCCGCAAGAATTGTGGACGAGCTGGAAGAAATGGGAGTAATCGGGCATTCAGAGGGAGCAAAGCCACGAAAGGTGCTTATTTCAAAACAGCAGTGGATTGAAAGACGTGCAAGAAATACTACGGAAGGTTAAAATATGAATGGATTTTTACCGATTTCCCTTTCTGATATGAAGGAAAGGGGAATTGAACAGTTTGATTTTATTTACATAACAGGTGACGCCTACGTTGACCACCCAAGCTTCGGGGTTGCGATTATTTCAAGACTTCTTGAAAGTATGGGGTTTACAGTGGGTATCATTTCACAGCCCGACTGGAAAAGTGACAGGGATTTTACGAGATTCGGCAAACCACGTCTTGCGTTCCTTGTTACTTCGGGTAATATCGACTCTATGGTTGCACATTACACAGCCGCAAAAAGAAAGCGTTCAGATGATGCTTATACGGCAGGTGGCAGAGCAGGAAACCGTCCTGACAGGGCAGTTATAGTTTACTGTAAAAAGCTTCGTGAGATTTACGGTGATGTGCCGATTGCCATAGGCGGCCTTGAAGCGTCACTCAGACGTTTTGCACATTATGACTACTGGGATGATAAGGTCCGTCCATCTGTACTTGCTGACAGTACAGCCGACCTTTTAATGTTCGGCATGGGTGAACATCAGATTACAGAACTTGCCCAAAGACTTGATAAGGGCGAAAATATCCGTGATATTCATGATATCAGAGGAACATGCTATATGACAGAGCCTGTAAACACGCCTTTTGGTGCGGCAGAATGTCCGTCTTATGAACAGGTAAGCGAAAACAAAAAGCTTTATGCAAAGGCTTGTCGGCAGCAGTATGACCAGCAGGACGAGGTTTACGGAAAAACTGTAATTCAGCGTCATGGGAAGATGATGCTTGTGCAGAATCCTCCTGCACTGAGCCTTACGACAGAAGAACTTGACAGGGTATATGCACTTCCTTATATGAGGGATTATCATCCGTCTTATGAAAAGCTTGGTGGTGTTCCGGGTATTGAAGAAGTAAAGTTTTCAATTACCCATAACAGAGGTTGTTTCGGTTACTGCAATTTCTGTTCCATTGCACTTCATCAGGGAAGAAAAATTACATGCAGAAGTGAACAGTCAATCCTGGATGAAGCAAAAAAGCTGACTCAGATGAAAGACTTCAAGGGTTATATTCACGATGTGGGAGGGCCTACGGCAAACTTCAGACATCCGTCATGTGAAAAACAGCTGAAGCTCGGACTTTGCAAGGGTAAGAAATGCCTTGCGCCAAAGCCTTGTGCAAATCTGCATGTTGATCATAAGGAATATATCGGAATACTCCGAAAGCTGCGTGAAATAAAGGGGGTAAAAAAGGTATTTATCCGTTCGGGCATAAGATATGATTATCTTATGGAAGACGAAAGTGATGAGTTTATGAAAGAGCTTATCAGAAACCATGTAAGCGGACAGCTTAAAGTTGCACCTGAGCATTGTTCGGCGGCGGTACTTGATAAAATGGGAAAGCCGTATATCCAGGCTTACAGAAAATTCAAGCAGAAATTCTATGACATTACAAAGGGCATGGGCAAGGAACAGTATCTTGTGCCGTATCTTATGTCATCACATCCGGGAAGTACAATAAACGACGCTATTGAACTTGCGATTTTCTTAAAGGAAAACAAGATGCGTCCAGAACAGGTACAGGATTTTTACCCTACTCCGGGTACAATTTCAACATGTATGTTCTATACAGGTCTTGACCCGTACACTATGGAGGAGGTTTATGTTCCTAAAACTGCTGAGGAAAAGAAAATGCAGAGAACACTCCTTCAGTATTTCAAACCCGAAAACAAACAGATTGTTATTTCGGCACTTAAAAAAGCAGGTAGACATGACCTTATAGGATCAGGTAAAAACTGTCTTGTGGCTCCTGACAACCCAAAGCAGAATTTTGGTAAAAAGCCGAAATACAATGCCCCTAATAACAGAGGAAAGAAAAATGGCAAAAGGAAATAAAAAAGGCAGTGTTGCGGTTGCGATACTTGCAGTAATTGTTGCCGCAGGTACCTATGCCGCAAATCATTACAAGCTTTTTGAGAGCAAAACATGGGATAAGCTACTTGGTAAATCAGCAGAGGTGAAGGGCGAAGCCCAGGTTCACTTTATTGATGTGGGACAGGGTGACTGTTCGCTGATAGTTTCGGGGGATACTGCTGTTCTGATAGATACAGGTGAAAGTGAAAACGGTGAAAAAATACTTGAATATCTTGATAATCATGATATTTCTGATATTGACTGTTTTCTGCTGACACACCCTCACTCAGACCACATGGGTGCGGCGTCCTACATAGTTGATAATATCGACGTAAAACAGGTGATTATTCCAAAAGTAAGCGATGATATGACACCGACCACAAAATTTTATGAAAAATTCTTAAAAAGCGTCAAGGCAAAGGATTTGAAAACCACAGCAGCAAAGCCAGGGCTTACGGTAGATATCGGTGAGGGTGAAATGGAGATTATTTCACCTGTACAGGATTATGATGACCTTAACAATTATTCTGCGGCATCAATTTTTACCTATGGTGACAGCAGCTTCATGTTTACGGGTGACATTGAGAAAAAGGCAGAAAAGCATATTCTCAAAGAGGGATATCTTGAGGATGTTGACGTGCTCAAGGTTGCTCATCACGGAAGCAACAGTTCAAGCTGTAATGATTTTCTTGAGGTTTTAAGGCCTGATTATGCAGTTATTCAGTGCGACGGTGTTTCCTATAATCATCCGCATGAAGAGGCAGTTGAAAGAATACTTGAATATACTGATGAAATTTACAGAAACGATATGGACGGAACGGTTGTTTTCAGCGTAACGGAGAACGGTCTTTCTGTAGATACAGAGAAATAAGGTGGAATATGCTTATACTTGACAGATTTGAGGGTAATACAGCTGTCATTGAAAATGGCGATGAATTTATAAAAACCGACAGAAAAAATATTTCCGATGATGCAGTTGAGGGTGATATTTTAACTGAAAACAACGGTTTTTATACAGCTGACAAAGACAGTACAAAAAAACGTAAGGAAGAAATTTTAAAGCTGCAGAACAGCTTATGGGAATAGAATATGGATGCAGATGTAATTATTATCGGCGGCGGTGCGGCAGGAGCTTTGGCAGGAGTTTACTGCGGACAATGGGGTAAGAAAACCCTTATATTTGAGCCGAACGGTAAAATAGGAAAAAAACTTGCCATAACAGGCAAGGGTAGATGCAACGTCACAAACAACTGTGACAATGATGAGCTTATGAAAAATATTCCCGTAAATTCAAGGTTTCTGTACAGTGCATTTTCGCAGTATTCTGTGGCTGAGGTTATGGACTTTTTTGAAAACTGCGGAGTTCCTCTTAAAACTGAAAGAGGAAACAGGGTTTTCCCACAAAGTGACAAGGCGGCAGATATTGTAAATGCACTTGAAAGGGAACTGAAAAACTCGGGAGTAAAAATCATAAAGCAGAAGGTTACAAAAATTCTTGTTGAAGACGATGTATGCACAGGTGTTGAGGCGGGTGGAAAAAAATACTCTGCCTACTCCGTACTTATTGCGACAGGGGGTAAATCCTACCCTGTTACAGGTTCAACAGGTGATGGTTACAGCCTTGCAAAAGCTGTGGGACATACTGTTACAGACTTACAGCCGTCACTTGTTCCGATAGTGTGCGAGGAAAAATACTGTGCAGATATGATGGGGCTTTCTCTCAGAAATGTAACCCTTTCCCTTTTCGATAAGGACAAGAAGATTTACAGCGAACTTGGTGAAATGCTGTTTACACATTTCGGGGTGTCAGGTCCGCTTGTGCTGAGTGCAAGTTCGCATATAAGGAAAATGGAGCAGGGCAGATATAAAATGTATATCGACTTAAAACCCGGACTTACTCACGAACAGCTTGACGCACGAATTCTCCGTGATTTTGGTGAAAACATAAACAGAATTTTCGGAAACTCTCTTTCTAAATTATTACCGACAAAGCTTGTGCCTGTTGCAGTGCGGCTTTCGGGAATAGAGGGTGAAAGAAAGGTTAATCAGATTACCCGTGAGGAACGTCTTAAATTTGTAAATCTTCTCAAAAAGTTTCCTCTTACAGTAAAGGGCTTCAGACCTATTGAAGAGGCAATTATAACAAGCGGTGGAATAAACGTCAAGGAAATAAATCCGAAAACAATGGAATCAAAGCTTGTACAGGGACTTTTCTTTGCAGGGGAAATTATTGACGTTGACGCCTACACAGGCGGCTTTAATCTCCAAATCGCTTTCTCAACAGCTTACTGTGCGGCTCTTAATATGTAAAGATTATTAAAGTAACTGTTCGTGCTTATAGGAACAAATTCAGTTAAATTAAAAGCGAAACAAAAAGTTTCTTTGCTTCTTTCTTTTCAAAGAAAGAAGAAGAAAAAGTTTTTTGGTTCTTTTTTTCAAAAAAGAACAGAAGGAGGAAAAAATGATTAATATAGCAGTAGACGGACCTGCAGGAGCAGGCAAAAGTTCAATAGCAAAGTCGGTAGCGGCTGAGATTGGTTTTATTTATGTGGATACAGGGGCGTTGTATCGTTCGATTGCGCTTTACGCACTTGAAAACTCTCTTTCGGGTGATGCACTTGTTTCAAGCCTTGATGAGATTAATGTAAAGCTTGAATACAAGGAGGGCGCACAGCATGTTATCATGAATGACAGAGATGTTTCAGACCTTATCAGAACACCTGAGGTTTCAATGAATGCATCAAAGGTTTCGGCAATTCCTGCGGTCAGAGAATTTCTTTTCGGACTTCAGAAGAAGATTGCCGCTGAAAACAACATTATCATGGACGGCAGGGATATTGGTACAGTTGTACTTCCTAATGCCGATTTAAAGGTTTTCCTTACAGCGTCAGCCGAAGAAAGAGCAAACAGACGTTTCAAGGAAATGACAGACAAAAGTGTTACATACGAACAGGTGCTTGAAGATATCAAGCAGAGGGACTACAACGACATGAACAGGGATATTGCCCCTCTTAAACAGGCTGATGACGCAGTACTTCTTGACACAACAGGCATGACAATTGAGGAAGTAAAGTCAAAGCTTAAAGCTATGATTGCAGAGGTGCAGTAAATTATGAAACCGAGTATTGCATTCAGATTTGTTTATAATCTTGTCAAGGTTGTGTTTTTTGCATTTTACAACATAACAATAGAGGGCAAAGAAAATATTCCTGCAGACAAAGGGTTCATACTTGCTTCAAACCACCGTACCAATGCAGACCCTCCTCTTGTTGCTGTAACTTCAAGATGCTCAAAGTTTGCCTTTGTAGCAAAAGAAGAACTTTTCAAAAATCCGTTTTTCGGCTGGCTTATCAGAAAACTTGGTGCATTTCCTGTATCAAGAGGAAAGGGGGATATGTCTGTTATTACAAATGCTGTTGATAAGGTAAGTGAGGGCAGAATTCTGGTTATTTTCCCTGAAGGTACACGCAGTAAGGACGGAACTCTTGGCAAGGGTAAGACAGGTGTTGCGTTAATAGCTGCCAAGTCAAAGGCAACAGTTGTACCGACAGCAATTATTTTTAAGGGTAAGCTTAAATTCAGAACAAAAGTGACAGTAAAATTCGGCAAGCCTATTCAGCCTGAGGAAATTTCGGTCAGCGATGAAATAAATCCAAAGGAACTCAGAGCCGTAAAACAGAGAATTATGGGAGATATTCAGAATCTTCTGGAGGATAAAAATGGAAATTAAGGTTGCAAAAACAGCAGGCTTCTGCTTTGGGGTTGACAGGGCAGTAAAGCTTGTGTACAGTGAAATTGAAAAGGGAAACACAAATGTTGCCACACTCGGCCCGATTATTCACAATGCAGATGTTGTGAATGATCTGAAGTCCAAGGGTGTCAGAATTGTAGACAGTGTTTCAGAGCTCAGAGAAGGTGAAACAGCAGTAATACGTTCTCATGGCGTAGGCGGGGATATTTACCGTCAGCTTAAAGAAAAAGGGAATGACTATATAGATGCTACATGTCCTTTTGTTGCAAGAATACATAAAATAGTCAGAGAAAAAACTGATGAAGGATATTTTATTCTTATAGCAGGAGATGAAAATCATCCCGAAGTGCAGGGAATCGTTGGTCATTGTGACGAAAATTGCTTTGTTTTTAAGGATGAATTTGAACTTCGGGAGTTTTTTAGTAAAAAATATGAAAAAATAGAAAAAAAGCTTGCAATTGTCGCCCAAACAACGTATAATATATTAATATGGGGGGAGTGTATTAAGGTAATCCCGCATGATGACGAAAATATACTTGTTTTTGATACTATCTGCAACGCAACTTCGCAAAGACAGTCTGATGCCGCTTTGCTTTCAAAGGAAGTTGATGCTATGGTAGTTGTGGGCGGCAAAAACAGCTCAAACACTATAAAGCTTTATAATGTGTGCTGTGAAAATTGTCCGTCGTATCACATCGAAAATGCGCAGGAGCTTTATGGGCTTGACCTGAATAATGCTGATAAAGTAGGCATTACTGCCGGCGCTTCAACACCGGCTTATATAATTAAGGAGGTACAAAATACCATGGAAGAAATCTTTGATTTTGAAAAGGAACTCGAGCAGTCCTTCAAAAAAGTACATACAGGAGAGCGTGTTAAGGGCTATATTGCAGCAGTAAACAACAGCGAAGCAATTGTAGATATCGGAACAAAGCACACAGGTTACGTTCCACTTGCAGAACTTACTGATGACCAGACAAAAAAGCCTGCTGACGTTGTAAGCGTTGGTGACGAAGTTGACCTGATTGTTACTAAAATCAATGACCAGGAAGGCATTGTTATGCTTTCAAAGAAGAAGGTTGACGAACTTTTAGGCTTCGACAACATTGCAAAGGCTAAGGAAGAAGAAACAGTACTTGAAGGTACAGTATTAAACGTTGTTAAGGGCGGTATCCTCGTTTCAGTTGACGGTGTAAGAGTATTCGTTCCTGCTTCACAGACGGGTCTTGGCAGAGATAAGAACCTTGATGAACTCTTAAAGAAGAATGTTCAGCTTAAGGTTATTGAAGTTAACGAATCACGCAGAAGAGCAGTTGGTTCAATCAAGGCTGTTACAAAGGCTCAGAAGGAAGCTGCAAAGGCTGCATTCTGGGAAACAGCTGAAGAAGGCAAGACATACAAGGGTGAAGTTAAGTCACTTACAAGCTACGGTGCATTCGTTGACCTCGGCGGTATTGACGGTATGGTTCACATTTCTGAACTCTCATGGAGCAGAATCAAGCACCCAAGCCAGGTTGTTAAGGTTGGCGACGTTCTTGAAGTTTACATCAAGGAACTCGACAAGGAAGCCGGCAGAATTTCACTTGGCTACAAGAAGGCTGAAGACAACCCATGGGCTAAGTTTGAAGCTGAATACAATGTTGGCGATGTAGTTAAGGCTACAATCGTTTCAATCACACCATTCGGTGCTTTTGCTAAGATTATCGAAGGCGATGACGGTCTTATCCACATTTCACAGATTGCTGACAAGAGAGTTGACAATGTTAACGAAGCTCTTACAGTAGGTCAGGAAGTAGATGTTAAGATTACTGAAATCGATCTCGAAGCTAAGAGAATCAGCATTTCAATCAGAGCACTTCTTGAAAACACAGCAGAAGAAGCTGATACAGAAGAAGCAGACGCTGAATAATTACAGCTTGTATTCGGGCAGGTTTTATACCTGCCCGTTTTTAATGCAGGGATTAAGGGAAAAATATGAAGAAAATATTAAGCGTGATAATATTAACGGGCATGATACTGCTTGTGGGGTGTAATGATAAATCTGCTTTTTTCACTCCGATTGATAATAATGCAACAATAGATACTGCGGAAATTACACAACTGTCAGAAACTGTCACAGAAGACATAACAGAGAGTCTGTCAGAGATTACAGAGGCACAAGTGGAAGTATCTGAAGAATCGGAGCAGGCTGAAATTTATAATTCGCAGGACTTTGATGCTTTTACGCAAAAGCTGTATGTTGTGGGGGATTCGATTGCCAATGGGTATGCTGCATATGAAAGGCTGCCCTGGAACCATGTTTTTGCACAGCAGAGCGTAAATCTCTCAACAATAACCGATATTGTCTTTTCTTCCGATTACGGAGAAAATTATGTAAAGGATATTATAGCCTATGCCCAGCCTGAGTATCTTATGCTGTCGGTGGGACTTAATGAAATAGGCAGCAGAAATCCCCGGGCTTTTGCAGAAAAATATAGAAATCTTGCTGATACATTTCATTCAGTATCACCGGATACAAAAATTCTGGTTGCAGGCATGACACCTATTTGCAGCGGATATGAGAATCAGTATATAGATAATCCGAATATAAGTGAACATAATTATGAATTGTCAATCACTTTTACAGGTGAGAATAATACATGGTTTGTAAATCCGGGTACAGCACTTCAGATATCTGATGGAGGTCTGAATCCTGATTATTCTGGCGGCGACGGCATACATCTGAGCGGTGCTGCATACGATATAATGCTGGACGAAATTTATAATTTTGTTGTGGAAAACGGAATATAACAGAAAACGGAATGCAAAATGCATTCCGTTTTGTTTGCTGACTATATCAGCAGTTTGTGCAGCCCGGCTTCTTTACGAATGAGTTACAGTCTGTACATTCAGGTTCTGTAGGGTTGCTTTCGTGTGTGCCGATTTTAACCATGTCAAGTGTGCAGTAATCTTCTGTTTCCATGTTGTTCATGCACTGCTTAACTGTGCAGTGGATGTTACAGTTCTTCTTCTTTTCCATTGTCGAATCTCCTTATTTTCAAAAATTTTCTCGTAAATGAGAACAGTATTATTATAAACCAAAATCAAAAATATATACATTAAAACAAAAAAATTAAAAAGACTTGACTTTAATAAAATATTTTGTTAAAATGTACGATGTAAGATTATATATGATAATCTGGTAAGGGATTTTTGAGATTTTAAAGGAGGAAACATTATGTCAGAATTCAATGAAAACAATCAGGAATTTGCTCCTGAAAATTCTGCTGCTGAAAATACAGCAGAACCGGCAGCTGCAGCTGAACCACAGTTTTTTACAGATGGTGCAGAGGTTGTAAGCGGCGTTGAGGTAGCACAGAAAAAGGGCGCAGGGAAAATTATTGCAATTATTGCATTGGTAATTGTACTTCTTTTCGGATGCTGCATAGTTTCATACGCATTTATTCCACAGGTTAAGAACACTGTAAAAATGATGATGAACTCACCTGAAGAATATTATGCATGGGTTGAAACAGAAAATACAGACGATTTTGAATGGCTTACAGAAGCTTTTGAACAGGCTGAAAAAACAGACAGCGTTGTAAACGCTTCAATCAATCTTGATTCAGCAGCTATTGAAGGTCTTATGGCTGAAAACGGTGCGTCACTTGATGAAGCAGGATTTAAAATTCCTTCATCAATCGGTATGGAAGTAAAGTCAGCTGAAATTGATGGTGTTCAGTCAGCAAATGAAATCATTACAGTTGATGGAAATACACTTATGACATACAATGCATATGTTAAGGAAGGCAAGATTTTCTATCAGATTCCAGAGCTTTCTTCATCATACATCAGTATGGATTTTGCTAAAATTATGGAACTGGCAACAGAAGAAGCAGAAAGTAATGAAGTTACAGAAATACTTACAGGTTTATTTACATCTATGATGGATAACACAGATGAATCAGAAAAGCTTGTAACTGATGAAGAATTAAGAGAATTTTTAGTAAAGTATTCTGAACTTCTCTTTACAAGTGCTGAAAAGGTTGAGCTTGTAAAGGATACAGCATGTGAAGCTGATGGTGTAAAGTGCGAATACAACAAGCTTGTTGTAAGCATTGACGAAGGTTCACTTTATACTTTTGCAAAGAAGGCATTAAAGGAACTCAAGGATGAAGCGGTTGTTATTAAGGTTGTTGAAAAGTTTGGTCTTACAAAGGAAGACTATCAGACAGCTATTGATGAACTCTCAACTCAGCTTGGCGACTATGAAATTTCAGGCGGCGAAACACTCTGCATTATGAATGTTTATGTAAACAGCAAGGGTGAAGTTGTGGGCAGAGAATTTGTAAACGCTGAGGGTGAAGACGGCGCATTCAAGCTTGGTTATACTCTTACAAATGACGGCGATAAGTACGGCTTTACAGCAATTGCCGATATTGACGCTGAAGTATTTGAAGTAAACGGTAACGCAACAGAAAAGTCAGGCAAGCTTACAGGCGAAGCTAAGATTGCGTACAACAATTCAGATGTTTTCGGTCTTACATTCAAGGATTTTGAATGTGATGATGAATTCGTAAAGGGTTCTGTAACACTCGGTCTCAGCGCACTTGAACTTGACGATATGACATTAAACTTTGATGTCAAGGATGATAAGCAGACATTAGATACAGCATTCACATATCAGGGAACAAAGCTTTTTGACATTACAATGGAAATGAGCGATGAAGCACCTGATTCAATTACAGTATTCAACAATGAAGCAAAGGTTTACGACATGGTTGAATCAATGGAAAACGGTGCAGCACTTGAAGAATACGTGGCTGAAGCTGACATGGAAACATTTGCAAGAAATCTTGTAACTGCTTTCGGTCTTGACGAAGCACTTGTTGATGAATTTGTTGCAGGCTTTGAAGAAGGTTTCTCAGGCAGTCTGATGGGCAACATGGGAGCAGACGAAGAATTTATCGAAGATATTGAAGTTGATGAAGATTTTTCAGATGAAGATTATGTAGATAATTCTGTTTACTATGATTTTTCAAAGGTCAAAGTTCAGCTCGACGGCAAGGAAATTAAGCTTCCTGGCAAGGTAGACGGCGTTCTCGACGGTGTTGAATTTGAAGCAGATAAGGTTGAAGCGTATGACTATGCTTATGGCTATAATGAAGATTATTCAGTAAGTGTATCTGTTGAAAATGCGACAGATAAGGAAGTTTCACCTGCTGAATGTGATATCATCAGCCTGGCAGTAAATGAAGAGGCAGGAATTGACTTCGCTGTTGACGGATTTACTTTCGGTGATGACATTACAAAGGTTGCACAGCATTATGGTACTACTGTTGATGATATGGAA
>JAZQZW010000132.1:0-28028 GCA_045634285.1 Oscillospiraceae bacterium | reverse complement strand
TACCGATTTGTTTGCAGAAATGAAGTCAAGGTATAATATCAGAAAAATCGGTATTGTAGGTGAATATATTTTCCCTCAGTTGATTTACAGTAAAATGATGGAAGCCTTTCCTATGGCAGAGGTTGTAAGCGCAGATGATTTAATGTATGAACTTCGTATAAATAAATCGCCTTCAGAAATTGCTTGCATAAGAAAGGCATGCGATATTACAACTGAAACAGTTGGATATTCAGTTGACAGAATTAAGCCTGGAATGACAGAACTTGAAATTCAGGCGGATTTAGAAGGAAAGATGCTTTGCTTAGGTGCTGAAAGTTATGTTCAGTCATTTTCTCCAATGGTACAGAGCGGCCCCGTTCATTCGCATCTTTGTATGAGCAGAAACAGCCGTCGCCAGGTAGAGAAAAGCGAAATGATTGGTATTGCGGCAGGTGCTTGTTATGAGGGCTACAACGGTGTAATATGTACTCCTGTTGTTTTGGGTGAAATTCCAAAAGAGATTTCAGATGCTGTTAAGGTTGCATTTGAGGCAATGAGCCTTGTTGAAGAGCAAATGAAACCCGGAATTACATCTATTGAAATGTACAACATCTATATAGATTTTTTGAAAAAAACAGGATATAGTCAATATTGTCCTTATGGTTCGGTTCACTCGATCGGACTTTTAGAGTGTGAGTCTCCTTTCTTCTCTGCGAAGAAGCCAATTGAAATGAAGGAAAATATGACAATTTGTACAGATGTTTACTTCAAAGGCTTACCGTGGGGTTCTTTCCGAGTTGAGGATACTTTCCTTATTACTAAAAATGGTGCAGAACGTCTTACGCATCATAATGATAAAGTAATCCCACAGATGTTTAGATAAAAGGTTAATATTAAAATTTAATAAAAAAGTGATTATCTCCATACCGAGATAATCACTTTTTTATGATTACTGTTTACAGGTTGTTAAAACCACAACTTTTAAGATATTCATCTATAATTTCGTGTGCACTTGATACTGTTTCGTCAGAGTCACGATATCCAAAAAGAATAAACGCATGTCTGGCATTTGGGAGCTCTGTAATTTTAATATCGTTATTTACAGATTTCATTTTTTTAAAAAATATGCGACTGTCATTTATATCAACACATTGGTCGTCACATCCATGCATAAGAAGTATTTTGGAATCAACTTTTTTAATATTTTCCATTGGCGAGATACTTTTTCGGACATCGTGGGAGTTAGCGCAAAAGCTCCATTTTTTGCTTGTGCAATCAGTAACAGGATTGCAGGCAATAATAATTTCTGGTTCAATCACACAAGCTTTTTCCAACGTCAGTTGCATACTTAATGCAAGTGCCAGATGCCCACCGGCGGAATCTCCAATTAAAATTATGTGTCGGGTATCAATAAATTTAAAATTGTCTTTAATATAACATAGTGCATCATTGCAGTCACAAATCAAATCCTTTACATCGGTTTCGTCGGAATTATTTATGCTGCGGTATGAATATGTTATTGCTACAAAGCCTTTCTTTGCATAATATGCCGCATTATGTTTCATAACTCCGCCATCCCACTGTGGACTGTCGGCAGTTATTGCATGCCATGCTCCACCATGTATTGCAATAACTCCAGGATATGTTTTTTTACTGTCAAAATTTTCCGGGAAATAAACACTCATTGGAAGCTTTATTCCATGAATTTCTTTATATATAAGGTTTATATCCGGAACTTTTTCAAGACTTGAATTGTAGTACATAGTATATCGGTCTCCTTTAATCGATCTCCCTAACAGGTTGTTTAATAGCGATTGTAGTGCCAGATGAAGATGTTGATATACTACAACCATATTCATCACCGTATATAAGTCTTATACGGCTGTTTACATTAGCAATCCCTATGTGTTTCGTTTCTGCAATTTCATTTGAACTAAGCTTAGCTGTGAGTTGTTCAAGTATATCTTTTTTTATACCTTCACCATTGTCTGTAACAGAGAAGACAAGGTCCTTATTTTCCAGATACGCACGTACCGAAATTTTTCCGATTTTATCCTTTGTTATGTTTCTGATTCCGTGAAAAACAGCATTCTCAAGAATAGGCTGAAGAATCATTTTCAACGTTTTATATTGAAGGACATCAGGAGATATATCCCAATCGATAATAAAATTATAGTCGTTTCTGATAAGCTCAATGTCGATATATTTTTTTGCATAATCAAGTTCAGATTCAACAGCTACAATATAAGTTTTGGTATCAAGAGAAGAATTGAGTAGATTGGCGAGAGTATTTATAATTATAACAGCATCGGTATCACGCCCACAATCTTCTATTATGATGGTATTTACAAGATTTAACGTATTAAATAAAAAGTGGGGATTCATCTGCGTTTGCAATGCTATTGACTGTGCTTTTTTTAATTCGGATAAACGTATTACCAAATCATTTTCAACCTGTTGGCTGTGCAGTAACATATTTACTATATTATCATTTATGTAATGTAACTCATTAAAATTTTCTGAATATATATCTGTTCCAGTAGTGATAGTTTCAAATATTGTAATAATATCTGAAATTGATCTGTAGAACTTGAGTGAACACATGAATGCAACAAAGATAATAGATATAATTGTAAAAATAAAATATGGAACAGCAATAGGGAGCATGCGCTTTAGTGCAATCTTTCCTATATTACACTTAAAAAAACCCTTATAAGAAGCAGGATAACCGGTTATGTTATGTGTATAGCTAAATAGGGATTCGTTTTCTGCTTCTGAAAAAATCTTTTCATTAAGCGAATACGCTGTTTTCTTGCCATTCATCAGGAATGCCGAGTATGTAATGTTGCTGGTTTCAAAATCGCTTATGGCAGCATCAATATAGCTTTTTGAAATATTAAATACCAGTACTCCGGAATGTTTGCTTTCAGCATAGATATTCATGACAATGCTAATTACGCCATTACCATTAATTTCCATATGACAAATGGTATTGTTTTTCCCTTGAGAGATATATTCTCTGTACCAATCTAGATTAGAAAATTTACCCAACTCGTTACTGCTGTCTGTTGCATATACATAAGAGTTGCGTTCGCTGTATAAATATATGGAATCTAATATGTTGCTGCCGGAAATTGCACTGTGAACACGGTCGTAGAAACTTGAAACACTTTGCTTAAGTCTGTATGTGTCTGTGTTTGTGGTATCTGCAGTAATAAGGTAGAGTGTTTCTTTATTTGAGGTAAATTGGTGGTAAAGTTCATCAATACTGTTGAATATATCCTCAAAGACATACCGTGAACGTTCCGAAACCTGAAAACTTCTATCTTCAGTTTCGTTCCTGATATTCAGATATGTATTGAGAGATATAAAAATCGTAATTATTGTAAAAGGAACGCTGAGCAGAAGCAATGTGTATTTAAGATATGAAAAGAATATGCTGTTAAATCTGAATTGTTTTATAAGCTTCCAAATGTTTTTTTGTGTTCCAGTCATATTTTATACCTTCCTATGATTTTTGCGATATTCAATAGGTGTAACGCCAGTTACTGTTTTAAAAATTTTATGAAAATACTGACTGTAATTATATCCTACAGACAAACCAATAGCAGATACTTTGTTGTCGGTTGAAGCGAGTAGTTCTTTTGCTTTGTTGATACGAATTTTTGTAAGGTAATCAATATATGTTTCATTCGTATGTTTCTTTAAAAGCTGACTTAAATATCCCGGATGCATATATGTGTACCGGGCAACATCTTCAAGCGAAATGTCCTCAGCATAGTGTTCGTTAATGAAATTAAGTGCATCATTTATGAAATTGGGCAACGAAGTATCGTCGGGGGAATATTCCATATAAAGATGTTCGTTATTGTTCGAAATCTCCGGATGAATAAGGTCAAGAGTTTTTTTTAGCTTAACAAGAGCCTGAAGAAAGTCCGACTGTGTTATGGGTTTAGTTACATAAGAAACAACGTCATACTTAAAAGCACTGTGGGCGTATTCGAAGTCACGGTACGCACTTATAAGGAGCATCTTTGTTAAAGGAAAATGCTTCTGTACATTTTTTGCGAGTTCAATTCCGTCCATAGCAGGCATCTTAATGTCGGCAATAATTGCATCAAGGGAGTTTTTGTGAAGATACTCCAAAACGGACTCTCCATTAGTAAAGATTGCAGAAATTTCAAATCCAAGCGAGCTCCAGTCAATAATTTTTAACAACTGATTGAGCGTTCGTACTTCGTCATCGCATATAGCAAGCTTGTACATTAATATTTCCTCCTTAAAGATAAATTATTGGCTTGTGGCTAAAGTATAGCATTAAAAGATAGTAATTGCAAATGGTAAGATATGCAATTTTAGTAAATGTATACAAAAAACTTGGAAAAGATGATTGAAGAAATTGTAAAATTTGTGCTACCATTAAATCCCGATAAAGCATTTAGTAGTAAAAATATATCTGTCTAATAGTACGGAAGGATAATGATAAAATTGAGTATGAAGAATGAAGTTACAATTATTGAGGGAGGTCGCTGTACATACCAGATTCTGGTATCAGATAATGCTTCTCAAAGTATAAGATGGGCAGCTTGCGAAATGCAGCGAATCCTTCGGAAGATGACAGGAGTTACAATTCCCATCGGAAACGAATTGGAAAATAATCCTAGATTTGGATTATATATGCATCACGGCATAATTATTGGCAAACACCCCCGATTGGAAGAAATCGGTGCTGATATTAACTGGGATAACCTTGGTGATGAGGGATATCGCCTTACTGTATGTGGCGAAGATATTATTATTGCCGGTAGTGAAAAACGCGGTGCGATGTATGGTGTGTTTTCACTTCTTGAGAAGTATATGGGAGTACGTTGGTTTGCTTCTGATGTTGAACACATACCGGAACGGACTAAAGTAACTCTTCCAATAGATATTGATGAAACATATGTCCCTGTCTTGGAATATCGCGAACCTTCTTTCTGGGAGGGGTGTATCGATGGTGCATGGTGTGCACATAACAAGTGTAATGGCGATTTTAACCGTGTGGAAAAATTTCAGGGTGGAAAAAACAGTTATTTCCCGTTTGTACATAGCTTTAACGACCTTGTACCTGTAGAAAAATATTTTGATGAGCATCCTGAATATTTTTCAGAGGTAAACGGTGTTCGTGTTAGAGAAAAAACACAGCTTTGTTTAACTAATAATGATGTTTTTGAGATTTCCTTAAAGCAAGTTAAATCATGGATAACAGAACATCCGGAAGCAACAATTATTTCTGTCAGTCAGAATGATGGATACAATCCCTGCACATGTGAGAAGTGCCGTCAGATTGATGAAGCGGAGGAGAGTCACGCAGGCAGTCTGATTGCTTTTGTAAATAAGATTGCGGCGGCTGTGGCAGAGGAATATCCAGACATATCTATTGATACATTGGCATATGTGTACACGCGAAAACCACCGAAAAACATTCGGCCTTTACCCAATGTCATCATTCGTCTTTGTGATATTGAGTGTTGTTTCAGCCATCCTTTAGAAGAATGCTGTGCAATTGTTTATCCTTACGATACCGATGAATGGCGACCAAAACAGCTTTTTTCAGATGAAATACGCCGTTGGGCAAAAATTCATAACCGAATATATCTATGGGATTATGTTACTAATTTTGCGCATCCGTTAATGCCGTTCCCAAACTTCAGGGTGCTGAAGCCTAACATTAAATTTTTTGTTGAAAATAATGTAAAAGGTGTGTTTGAACAGGGAGCACTGTGGTGTGGCGGAGGAGGGAGTATGGCGGAACTCCGCAATTATGTGATGGCAAAACTGCTATGGAATCAGAATTATGATGCTGATGTTCTTGTAGATGAATTTATAACGTGCGTATATAAGAGTGCAGCACCCTATATGCGTAGATATTTTGATTTAATACATAGTCGTATTGAAAATATGCATCTTGGTATCTATGATCCTGCTGATAATACCTATAAAAATACTGAATTACAGAAGAAAATGAATAATGTTATTGCAGAAATGAAAGCTAACGGGGCATCGGAGCAGGAAATAAACGAATACAACATTAAAATGAAATCGTTTTATTTGACTACAGAAAAGCTTGAATTTATGACAAGGCCTATGCTTGACGAGGCAAAAGATCTTTTTGATAATATGGAGCTCTTAGCCGATGATGAAATTGTTCTGCGGCGTGTGCGTCGAGAAAGATTAGGACTAAGATATATCGAACTGCATTTGGAAAACCCCCGATTGCCAGAGCATAAGAGGAATGTAGATGAATTTTTTGAGGATTTGAAGAAACACGGTATTCTGTGTGTGAACGAAGGCAGAAGCATTGAAAAAAGTTATGAAATGATGCAGAACGGTATAATGCACCTTTGGGAGTGTGCGTGGTAAATATGATTAATTATTAAAAGGAAGTCTTTATATGAATTTAATACCTAAACCAAAAAAACTTTGTGTTACATATGGACAGTTACAAGCAGGCAGTATAACTGCACAATTAGGCGAATTTGCTACAAAACAGGTTGAAAAAGCACTTCAAATCCTCTCGGATGAAATCAGCGAGAAAAACCTGGCAGGTGATAACGTAATGCTTTCTGTAATAAAAGCAGAGTGTCTTACAAATCCCGAAGAATATACTGTTGAAATAAGCCAGAACGGAATCCGTATTGAAGCTTGTCATGCAAAAGGTGTGTTTTATGCTTTACAGACTCTCCGTCAAATAATTTGTACAGAGGGGTGCTTTCCCTGTTGTGAAATTTACGATAAACCGGATTTTGCATTACGCGGACTTCAAAATGATACAACAAGAGGACGTGTTCCCACCTTAGAAGGACTTAAGAAAATTGCAGACATCTGTTCATATTACAAGCTTAATGTAATTGCTCTTTATTTTGAGCATTCATTTGCATTTCACGAATTTAAGGATATTGTGTCGCCCGATGAACGTCTCTCTCCGGAAGAACTGAAAGAATTTGTTGCATATTGTAAACAACTTTATATCGAAGTAATTCCATATGTTGCAATGTTCGGACACCAGTACAGATTGTTGCAAAGTGAAAAATATAACCATCTGTGTGAGCTTGAAAATTACACCCCGACTCTTCACTACTGGCAGGAAAGAATGTTGCATCATTCAATTGATATTTCAAATCCCGAGAGTCTTGCACTTATAAAAAGCTTTATTGACCAACTTACAGAAGTTTTCCCTTATGAAATTTATATAGCTGGAATAGACGAGACTTTTGATTTGTGTACGGGCAGAAATAAAGATAAAAATATGATAGTGGAATATTGCTCTTTTGCTGACGAGATTTGTGCATATTTAAAAGAGAAGGGAAAAACCGCACTGATAGCAGACGATATTATCCAGAAGCATGAGAATGGATTTTTAATAAAAAGTGACAATATCGTAATGTATCATTGGGATTATGATAACCAGCCGGATGAAAATCAATATAAAGTGCTTTGTGGAAAAGAATTGCCGTTTATTGCTGTTCCCACAACATGGTCTTATAACAGTATTGTTGAAAACAGTGTCCGTTCATCTCAAAATATATTTAATACAATAGAATTGGGAAAGAAATATGGGGCAGCGGGTATATTGAATACAATTTGGGGAGACCGCGGACATTGGTGCGACTTTAACTGCACATTGTACGGTGTGGTAATGGGTGCCGCAAAATCATGGAATACAGAGTGTGCCTTTGATGAAGAATTTGAAATGGCTTTCGGTCAAATGGTGTTTGGTGAAAAAAATGAAAACATAACGAAGCTTCTTTCAAAACTTGAAACACTTACATCAAATGCAAATCTTTACTGGCTTGTACGATGGTATTCTGAGAATATTATAAACAATGAAAAAACACAGCTCACCCTGATAGAACCGGACATCAGACCGAAGGATAATGCAGATAAAGCCTTAAATCTACTTGCATATACGAAAAAAATTGCTCAAAGACATCCCGAAAAAGAAGAGTTTTATGAAAGTCTTGCGGCAGCGATTGGTATTTGTGTCGCACTTAATCTTCTTTCAGATGCGATAGTTGCCAAAAGAAAACTTACCTTGGAAGAACTTTCTTCTATAGAAGAAAATCTATGTCAATATCATCGTGTGTGGTTACGGGATAACAAGGAAGGCGAATTTTATGAAATTAGAAATTTTGTAGATGCTATAATTAAATATCTGGAAAAGTGAAATTCAGTAAAAGTATACAAATAACTTGGATTAGATGATTGAGCGATTGTATATTATTGTGATAAAATTGTAATAAATTAAGAAAGAAGGGATAAAGGTGCAGAAAAGAAAAACAAAGAAAGCAAATATGCGAAGCCGGAATATTGCATGGCTGTTGATGATTTCAGTGCCGATACTTTTACTTATAGTTTTTAAATACATCCCGATGACCGGTATTATCATCGCTTTCAAAAAATACAGGTTTTCCGATGGTATATTTGGAAGTGAATGGGTGGGACTGAGTAATTTTAGTACGTTTCTCCGGTCAAGAGATTTGTGGGTGCTTTTGCGAAACACTATTGGTTACAATGTTTTGTTTATTATTTCATCACTGATAGCTTCGGTTTTTGTAGCATTGCTGCTGTATGAGTTGAAGAGCCGCACTGCCACGAAAATATATCAGACCATAATGATAACCCCGCACTTTGTATCTATGATAATTGTAGGGTATATAGCGTATGCTTTTTTAAACCCCTCAAGTGGAATCATAAACAGTATTCTTTTGAGCGCGGGACTGAAACCCGTGGAATGGTACAGCGAAACCGCTGTGTGGCCGTTTATTCTTTCTCTTATTAATATATGGAAAGGCGTGGGAATGTCCAGCGTAATTTATTATGCAGCTCTTATGGGTATTGATTCCTCAATTTTTGAAGCTGCGGAAATTGACGGTGCAAATAAAATACAGAAATATAGATACGTATTGATACCGTGCCTTGTACCAACAATTGTTATTTTGTTAGTGTTGAATGTCGGCTCTATTCTGGGCGGTGACTTCGGATTGTTTTACTACGTAACCCGTGACGTTGGTGCGTTGCGTCAGGCGACTGACATAATTAATACATATACAATGCGCCTGTTTAGGGGAACTGATGTTAATGTAAACTATTCATTGTCTACTGCGATAAGTCTCATTCAATCGCTTGTAGGTATGGGTCTTGTAATAGTGACAAACAAAATCAGCAAAACCCTTGATGAAGATTTGGGCTTATTCTGATACATTAGTGGAGGAAGCAAATAGCTATGATAAAAAAATTAAAAGGAAAACAAATAGGATTGAATATTGTCTTTATTATTCTTTCTCTAATATTTATAGTGCCGTTTCTGACTCTTTTGTCAGTTTCTCTTTCGAAAGAAAAGGATGTATGGGAATACGGATACCGGCTCATTCCTAAAAATTTTGATTTGAGTGCTTATAAATGGGTATTTCGTAATCCCGGTCAGATTCTTCAGGCGTATAAGGTAACAATAATATTCTCTGTAGCAACAACTGTCTTGGGTACATTCGTTACTGCGATTGCAGCATACCCCCTCGCACAGAAGGGGTTTAAATACAGAAACATCATATCGGGAGTTTTGTTCTTCTCTATGATGTTCAGTGCTGGAGTTGTTCCTACATATATATGGGAAACACAGTATCTTAATCTGGGAAACACTATTTGGATATACATACTTCCGAATCTTGTGAATGTAACGTACATATTTATGGTCAGGACTTTCTTTCAGGGAATCCCCGAAGAAATAAGCGAAGCTGCAATTGTAGACGGAGCAGGTGAATTTACAATTTTTTCAAAAATTGTTCTCCCTCTTGCAAAGCCTGCTATTGCAACGATAGCATTGTTTATATTTCTGGCACAGTGGAATAACTGGTACACCTCGATGATTTATATAACAAATGATAAATTGGTAGGTTTACAGTATTTACTTCAAAGAATTCTTGAGGAAATTGAACTTCTGACCAGTGATGAGGTGGCTGCTCAGCAAGTAGGAAATACGGAAATTCCGTCAGAAACAGTACGTATGGCTATGGCGGTAACCGTTGCAGGACCTGCGTTGTTTGTGTTCCCGTTCTTCCAGAAGTATTTTGTTAAAGGGCTTACAATTGGCGGAGTTAAAGGATAATAGATTTAAAGGAGGTAAAAGGTATGAAAAAAATGATTGCGGTACTTTTATGTGCTGCGATGCTGTTTGTAATTTGCGGTTGTGAAAAACAAACAGCAGTTGAAGAAGGTGATGGTGTATCGCTAAAAATCTATCAGATAGGTACTGAACCTATCGGGTGGAATGATGTGCTTGCTGCCTTCAATGAAAAAGCTCTGCAGGATATTGGCGTTGCAACAGAGTGGGAGTTTATTTCAACTGGCTCTTATTCGGAGAAATTGAACGTCATGATGGCAGCAGGTGAGGAATTTGATATTTGCTATACGGGTTTTGTAAATCCGATTGCAAGTGCAGTTAACAACGGTGCGTTCCTTGCCCTGAATGATTTAATGGATGAATATGCACCGGGTCTTTATGATAGCATGCCTGAATACTGGTGGAAGGCTGCTACATTTGACGGAAAAATTTATGCTGTTCCGAATCAGCAGGTTGCTGCTATGCCGTCAGGTGTATGGCTCTTTAAACGCTATGCGGACAAATATGGCTTTGATATGGACAGCATAAAGTGTCTCAATGATATTGAGCCTATGCTTGAGGTTATAAAGCAGAATGAACCTGACTTGTGGCCTTTCCGTGCAATTCCCGGCACTACTCTTGGAATTTTCAGTGAAGCTGCAGATGACTACGAAGATGTAACAACAGGACTGTGTATCAGGAGAGATGATAAGGAAGCAAAGCTTATTAATTATTACGAATTGCCGGAATTTTATGAAGGTCTTGAGATTGCAAATAGATGGTGGAAAAAGGGCTACATTCGTAAGGACATTGTAAGCGTAATGGAGGACACCTCTGACTTTAAGGCTAAGAAGTATGTGTTTAATACAGGTAACTGGAAGCCCGGTATAGATGCCGAGACTATGGCAACCTATGGAGAGGAATGTGTTCGTTCCATTTATAATGAGGGATATGCTTCTACTGTAAGCTGTGATTCGTCAATGTTTGCAATAAGCAGAACAAGCCGTAATCCTCAGAAGGCTATGGAGTTTATAAATTACATTAATACGAATGTTGAGGCATACAATTTGCTGGCATCTGGTATTGAGGGTGTAAACTATGAAAAACTTGAAGACGGCAGAATCAAAGTTATAGAAGGAAACGAATATCCTATCGGCTCCGGTTGGAAGTGGGGAAATCAGTTCAACGCATACGTGACAGATAATCAGGAAGCAAACGTTTGGGAAGAAACCAAAGAGCTTAATGAAAATGCAAAAGTATCTCCACTTATGGGATTTAGAGCGAATACTGATTCTATTCTTACAGAAATAGCTCAGGTGGAAGCTGTTATAGCAGAGTTCTCAACAATTCAGTACGGAGATTATGAGAAACTTTATCCCCGTTTCATTAAGCGCCTTAATGAAGCTGGTCTTCCTAAAATAAAGGCAGAATATCAAAGGCAGATTGACGAATTCTTAAAAAATAATTAAATCTGAAAGGATTGAAAAAAATGAAAAAAAGAATTTTAAGTTTATTCACATCATTAACACTTGTAGCAAGTCTTGTCACAGCAGTGCCTGCATTGGCGGCAGCTCCTTATAAGGCACTTGATTTATCTCTTACCCAGACAAGTTTTGACGGACTTAATCAGCCAGGACAGATTAAAGCAAACCTTATTGCTGAAGAAACAGTAACTATGCCTACCTTGACATATAGTAGTACAACTATGGGTGTTGAGATTAATGCAGATGGTAGTTATAAAACAACTGCAGGTACAGCCCAGACCTTACCCAGAAGAAAAGCCATTACAGCGGGCACCGTTACATACACAACTGACGATACCTCCGTTATTACTCTCAATAATGACGGCACATTTACAACAATCGGCTACGGTGTGGCAACTGTAAATGTTGTGTATGACAATAACACTCCCGATAATGCTTCTGACGATGCTTCCTCCAATGTAATGATTACAGTTAGTGACGAAAGCAAAATTGAGGTTTTTCCGAAAAGCTTTAACAATACTGATATTACAATTATGAGAAAGCTTAACGGTCAATTCGTAAATAATGTTAGTTACAGAAGCGATATGTATGCAAGATTTCAATTAGCTTATGACCCAATGGGTTCCGAGAGTGACCCTCTTGTATTGAAATCAGTTAATAACAACGGCTCTGGTGAAGTAACTGCTGCTGTTAGTGCAGGGGAGACTGCAGTGTTCAGTGGCTGGTTCTATGACGATAAAAATACCGCGGCAGAACAATACCTTATCAGCTTTGGATATGCCGGCAATACGACCGCAGCTAATGTTACTGTTGACGGTAATAAAGCCATAACTATTGCTACAGAAGATGAAAGCAATTATAAACTTTTCGGCGGTGTTTATTCAAGTTCTTTTGAACACACCAACTATGATTATGGAAAATTCAATGCAACTGGAACTAATAATATTTATGCAAAAGCCGGTGTTTCAAATGTAGGCACAAGAACAGTAGGCTGGCATCAGTTTGTTGTTACTGCCGAAACTTCAATTGTTAACCCCGGAACAGATTATATGCTAGTAAAGGCATATCTTGACGGTGAGCTTATTACTGCTCAGGATATATATGTAGGCGATGTGCCTGTTGCAAATCGTCGTTTTAATATTATGTGCAACCCTCGTATAACTACTGCGTCTGTACCGTTCTATAAGGATTTGAGCGTTAAAACCTTTAAACGTGCAGGTGTAATTGCGGAATCAATTCCCTCTGACAACGCGGTAAATGTTCCGCTTCGTCAGTTGATTAAGGTTAAGCTTACTTCTAAACAGTCTGTTGTTCCTGCTGTATCTGTAACTGCAAATGGCGACAACGTTTCCTCTTCTGCAGCACTTGACGCTACAGGTACTATAGTTACAATAAACGCAGGAAAGCTTACTGCAGGTGCACAGTATGTTGTTAATGTTGCAGGCGAAGACTTTTCTTTCACAGCAGGCTCAGATTCTGAAATGGCAACAATGCTTGACAGTATGACTGATTTTAAGGTGAGAGATACACGCTATGTAGACTTTGCCGATACAGATAAAACTGCCGAGGAATACGGCGTAGGCTATGTTCACAACAGCACGGGTGCAGAAAGTAAAGTAAATGGCACTTACCTTACAATGACTGAAAAAGCAAGAAGTGCAACTCTCTATAACCATGCAAACGGAATTATCATCAGAAATATTTCTCCCCGTAACGGAGAGGCAGACCGCGTTGTCGTTTCCTACAAATTCAAGCCGAAGACAACTGCAACAGACCCGACATCTGCATCAGCAGGTATAGGCGTACCTTATATGGCAGTTGACAATGCTGCTGACTCCTATAACAGACTGACAACAGCTCTAATGTCAGGAGGAAGAGGAGATGCTTTACCCGGAAGTGTAGGCATTCTTAAAGGTTACAATTCCATCGTGAATTATCTGCTTCAGGGAAACAAGGATGGAAGTACATCTGCATATGCCGCTGACGGCACAGTAGTAGCTAATTCGAGATTCTATGTTCCTGCAAACGATCCTGAAACAGTATCAAACTATATTCTTCCTGCTGATTCCGAAGGCTATTACAGACTGACATATGTTGTAGATGTTGATAAAAACGGAGTTAATGCTCCTACCTGGACAACTATTTTCGGTGATGACCTCGATAACGAAAAATATACATTCAGACTTGAAAAATCACCTGTCAATACAACTGCATATACAAGTGTTGACGCTATCTTTATTCCTACTACAATAAAGAATGCTGTAACAAATGATATCGTTACAGACATAAAAGATATAGAAATCTATAATCTTGTGAAGGCTGTAGATGTTACTATTGATGAACAGCCCGTAGTTACTGAAGCAGGAACAGAAACAGAGGTTCTTGCAGGAAATCTTGCAGGTAAGACTGTTGATGTGTCAATCAACGCACAGGGCAACGGAGAGTCATATGTAGTAATTGTTGCAGCAAAGGACAGTGACAATCAGCTTTTAAATGTAAAGACAGCAAGCGGTACTCTCGGTGCAAATGCAAACATAGGAATAGACGGCTTTGTAATTCCTTCTGTAGAAGAGGGTAAGACAGCTACGCTTTATGTGTTTGTCTGGGATTCGCTTGAAAGAGCAGTTCCTATATTTGAAAAGATAGAGTATAAAAAGGCACAATAATTCAAAAACACGGGTGGGAGGCATTGCCGCCCACCCTGTTTTTAAATAAATTGATTTTGAGGATGAACATTTATATGAAAAAGATTATAGCATTGATTCTATGTATGCTGCAGATGCTTTTATCGCTGAATGTAGCGGCACAGAGTGAAAAAAATATAATACTTGATGTTCCGTCAGTAAACTATAATACCAATGAAGTAACCATAAGCGGCAGACTTGATAATTATACATACAGCTACTGGAATAATTCCCAAATTACGTTGTTTGTAATTAAAAGTAATACAACACCTGCTGCAGCACAGCTTGATTCGTCCTTGCTTTTTAATATTGAAGAAATTGCCCCTGAGAGAGACGGTACTTTTACCTATACCTTTAAACACAGTTTTAAAGAGCTTGTAGACAAATGCAGTGTATATGTAAACTACAACGGATATGCTACTGCAAAAGCATCCTACACAATAAGTGATTCAAACTATGAGGAAGCTTTAAGCGGAAGAGTCCTGCTGGCTGTAAACAGTCCCCTTTATTATTATAACGGGGAGAAGCTTGACTCCGTAATCTTCCCTTATTCTGCCGGGGAGGAAATATATATTCCTGCAAAGATACTTTCTGCTGATGCGGCAGAGGGTGCGTATACGGCGGTTTCATCATTGGAAAATGCAACAGTATACGAAGATTCGGGAATTATCTGTATTGGTGAGCCGATAAGCAATGAACAGGCCGCAAGTTTGCAGCGTCTTTTTGGAATACACGTAGCAGAAAACGGTGATAACACTTCTTCTGGAATGAGTAATTTACCTGTGAAAACAATCAGCAGAGCACTTGAACTTTACAGGCTTGGTGCAACACAGGATATTTTTATCCATGAAGGTGTTTATGAAGATACAATAACGCTTGATGCTGCTGATGCGGGACTTAACATTCGCGGTATCGGGGACGTTATTGTAAAACCAAAAACTGTAAAAATTCCTGCAAATGAGTTTAAGCTTGTACAGGATGAGGCAGTTCTTGAAAGCTTGCCGCATACTGCAAGAGGCAGTGTGCTTTATGCCGATTTTAAGGATTGCAATATTAATTTCCCCGAGATTTCGCTTGGTATCTTAACTCAAAATAATTCTTATTACAAAGTTTATCAAAATAATACCGAGCTTACTAATGCTCGCTATCCTAACGGCAGCGGATTTACAAGTGCAAGCAGTGTTCTCGAAGGCTCAACGGACTATTCGAGTGAAGTTATATATTACAACGACACGAATAAACTGACTCTTTGGAATGAGGCAAAGGATGCTCGAGTATCAATCTTCAGAAGCAGCGGATACTATATGGATGATAAGTCCTTGGTTGAAACCAGTACAGCGGATAAGTCCATAACGCTTGACAATCCTTCAGGAATCAAGCCTGCACAAACGATTGGTAAAAGATTCTTTGTTTACAATCTGCTTCAGGAGCTTGACGTTCCCGGAGAGTGGTATATTGACCGTGAGAACGAGAAAATATATTGTTTCCCGCTGGATGATTTTAATGGGTTGGAAATTGCACAAAGCACCGACAGCATAATAAGGATTGACGGTGCTGATAATGTTACTGTTGAAAATCTTTCCATAGAGAGAACTCGTGGTACCGGTGTGGAGATATATGGAAGCGATACAGTAAAAATTATTGATTGTAAAGTAAGCAGCATAGGAAAGTATGGAATATTTGCCGACAATGTTACAAATACCGTAATCGACGGATGTGAAGTAACAAATATTTCAAAGGGCGGTATATATGTTAATTACAAAGCTTACCATGACCCTGATTTAGTTGCTCAGAACAATATTATAAAAAACTGCACTGTGTATAACATAGGAACGGAAAACTATATTTCAGGTGCTGTTTATGTAGGTGGAACAAAAAATAAGGTATCACATAATACAATTTATGATACGCCCCATATGGCAATATGGTTTGATGGAAATGACAACAGTATTGAATATAACGAAATTTACAATGCTCTTAAGCTTTGTGACGATGCAGGTGTAATCTATACGAATGCAGGCTTGCTCGGATTCGGAAATACTGTGATGTTCAATTATATTCATGATTGCACTACTCTTAATCCAAACCCGACTGAACTGTATATGATATATCTGGACTATACATCAAGCGGAGTAGTCGTAAAGGAAAATATTTTTGATGCAGGGGAGAATAGTTATTTTGCTTTCGGACTCTTTGGGGGAGGACGCAATAACTCTCTTGATTCAAATATATTCATCGGAGATTCAGCATTTGTATTGTCATCCAGATATCAGACAGGGACTATGCACGATAATCTTATAAAAGCAGCAGAATTGCCGAAATATATAGATTCTCTTACGGATTCACAGAAAGCACTGTGGTTTGAAAAGTATTCCGGTATTGAAGACGAGTATAACTACTATAAAAACGGAAATAACAGCAGTATTGGTGTTCCGCGTCTCTGTCGCATAGTAAATAATACTTTTGCTGATGATTATTATGGTACGCTTAGTAGTTTGTTTTACGAGTCTACCGCAGAAAGTCATGCGTTTTTCAAGCGTAAAGCCAGTCAGGGATTCAATAATACAAAAAATAACGGAACATTTTCCGGAAATACTTATGTGACAGAGGTCAACACGCAAGGAGAACCGGCGATGGATTCAGGCTGCGGAAATATCAACCTTGATGCTGACAGGTTTAATGTTTTGTATCCGCAAAACAATATGACGATTGAAAGCGGAAAGCAGCGTATTGTATGGGATAAGAGCATTGGTGCAGAAAAGTACATTGTACAGATATATGCAGCAAATAATCTCACTCAGGCTGTTTTTGAAACTGAAACCACAGAAAACTTTGCAGATGCAGAACTTTCTCAGGGAGAGTATGTTCTTAAGCTTACTGCGGTTAATTCCGACGAAAGTATAGTAAAAAGTATTGAGTTTGAATGTAGCGATACCGTTTTTTATACAACGAGCGGCAATACTGAGAATACTGCCTGCGACTTGATTTTATATGCAAGCATTAAGGGAAATCAGACAAATGTAACTGCTAATATTCAGGACAAAAATCAATCTGTAACAGAATGTAGTGTTTCGTATGAGACTGTAGGAGACAGAAGTGTAATTAAGGTTTCTCCAAAAGCAATTCTCAGGCCTCAGTCAGATTATACACTGATTTTTTCCAATGGTTTGCAAACAACATTTAAAACAGGAAAATTACTTAATGCGGAATCTGTGTTTAAAAAACAGAACGACAAGACTGCAGTTGATGTAAAAATTAATTCTTTACTCGAACGAAATAGTAATGAAGTAAATGTTATATTTGCAGGAAAAACAAGTGATGGAGCTCTCCAAACTATAAAATATCCTGTAATTTTACTCTCTCCGCAGCAAGTAACGTCTGTGAAGGATTCTATAGATAACGGATTAAAGGCTGAGGTATATATCTGGGAGGAATTTTACTCTATGTTACCCTTGGCAGATAAAATGTATATGAATGAATAATTTATGAGGTGAAGCAAATGAGTTTTAAAAAAATAGTGTCGATGCTCTGTGTAATTGCCTTAATCGTTGCAACTGTACCCGCTGTAACATTTGCAACTGAAATAACGGCACTTGATTTATCAGAGAATAAGACACGTTTTGCAACAATAGGGGAAGAGGGTACTTTGTTAGTGTACGGTCTTGGTGGAACAGGTGCAGAATGTGCACGTGGCAGCTTGATAGACAATTCGCTTATTACCTTTTCTTCATCTAATGAAGCTGTTGTTGATGTCAATGATGACGGAAGCTACTCTATTGTAGGCGAAGGTATCGCTATTATAACAGCCGACTATGATTCAATCACAGGCTCAATGGTATGCTATGTTGAGACAAGTGAAAATCTTTATGCGGTTAATGATAGTATCAGCAGTTCACTGGTAGATAAGACTACAGATGTATTCAGAGGTAAATCTGATGTGTACAGAATTAAGAGTATGCTTACTCC
This sequence comes from Oscillospiraceae bacterium, assembly GCA_045634285.1. Lineage (GTDB taxonomy): Bacteria > Bacillota > Clostridia > Oscillospirales > Ruminococcaceae > Porcipelethomonas. Next base: position 9,777 of record JAZQZW010000132.1, on the reverse strand, counting down.
GGCACTTACTAATACTACATACGTTATGGGTGGATGGTTCTATGACAGTGCTGATTCCACAGTAAGATACGTGTTCGGCCCGCGTTCTGCTTCTGGAGGGGCACGACCGCTGTATGGTGTATATAACGCTACACAGACAAGTCTTAAGGATTGGGTAATGGGAATTTCATCTCACACCGAAACTGTAGCTGTATCTAAATCACGTGTAAAGGGATGGCATCAATTCTTTGTTGTAATTCAGCGTGCGGATTCGACTACACATTATATGACTTTCTATGATGGCGAACTTGTACTGAAGGGATCCACCTCTGTGGAACTTCCGGCATATTTTATTGATGAAATGGTAACACTTTGCCAGGAAGTGTATATTGCCCCCTACAGTGCAGCGTCAAGCTTTGATGTTTCGTCAATAAGTGTTTCAAACGGAGATACAGATGTTGCCGTTGATACAGATATTAAGGTTGTCTTCAATCGTGCTCTGGACTCAAGCTCTGATTTGAGTGCAGTGCTGAAGGATACTGTAAATAATCAGGATATTGAGCTAGATGTCACTGTTGAAGGAAATACTTTTACGGCAAAGCCATTGTATGACCTTGCACATAACAACGGATACAAATTGATACTCAGCGGCAGTGCAGTGTCAGTTGAAGATGTATTCATTCCGTCTGCCTCCGTTGATATAGCAGAAGAAATCATCTTTACAACTGAAAAAGCGGAAATATATGCGGAGAATCTTTCAATTTCACACACAGATGCCGTGAGCTTTTCGGCAGATATTGTGAATAATGGCAGTGAAACCGATGTATGGCTTATTACTGCACAGTATGACAACAGAGGCGTACAGAAGCATATTGCTGTTGAAAAGACAGAAGATGCTCAGAGCGGACCGGCAACACCTATTGTGAATGTTCCGGCAAATCAAACTGCTGCTTTGTCAGAGGGATATGTCTGGACCGGTCTTGATTCTCTTGAGGCAGCAAGCCTATCTGCACCTGCGGTAAGCGGTACATACACAAGAGACTCTGCAGATGCCGGTACACAGATTTCAACCTATGCTGACGTAGGTTATTCTCCTGATAACGGACTTGTTGAGGTACACGGCTATACATCAACAAAACGAGGCGGACTTCCCGTTTTAGTTCGTGTAATAAGACCTGGTAAAAACTACACAACTGTTACTAAAGATAATGTCAACGATATATATGCCCGTGTAGAAGAGATTTATACCACTGCAGGCGGAAGGTTCGATTATAAATTTGAACTTGACGGAGATCCTGGTTTGTATAAAGTTATTGTAAATATACCGTTTGCATCGGCAATTGAAGATGAAATAAATTTTGCTTCATTAGAAGATGTTCAGGCTTATATGGGATATCTGCAAAATCCTGAAACGCATCCCGAAACAACGGATCCTGCAGAAATATTTGAAGAAGCAAGACTGGTTCTTGATATGAATTATACCAAGTTTGATACACTTGCTTATAAAAATATCGTATATTCTATGTTAGATACTGCCGAGGATTTTGATACCTTCAGACCGTTTGCTGACTTTTTCGCTGAAGCGGTTGATGTTGTTTCTGCATTGGAAACAAATGATAAGGATGTAATTGAAGCAAACAAAACAAAGTGGGGTATAGGAAACCTCAGCGTATATGAAATTTATGACGAAATGACATCAGAGGAAGCGGCAAATATACATTCAGCGATACTGGCAGCAGGATTCAGTGATTACGAAACTCTCAGTGATAAATTTGCTGAAGTCATAATCCTCAAAGAATTAAAGACTGTGGATAACTACAGCGAAATTTATCCCCTTCTTCAGGCTGCAAGTGACTGCTTCGTAAATGATGTTCCTACGCTGGATTTTACCGGTTATGGAAACCTGTCTGAAACAGAGCAGGGAACAGCAATGAAGGCTCTTGCACGAAAGCTTTCCGATATCACATCCAAGGCAGATATAATTACCGAATTTAATATCGCCGTTTCCGATGCGGATGATGGAGAAGGTGGCGGTGGCTCTTCAGGTGGAGGAAGCCCAAGCTATTCAGGTGGATTTTCCGGAGGCTCCGGTAATGACAAAACAGATGTTATCACCGGAAAATTTGAAGCTGAGCAGGAAACAGTAATGGGGTCTCAGACTCCTGAATGGGTTGAGCATGAAAAGGAGCTTAGCCAGAGAAAGGTATTTGATGACCTTGACACAGTTCCCTGGGCTGAGGATGCAATCCGTGAACTTTACAACAGAGGAATAATTTCAGGAAAATCTGAAAGAATATTTGCACCCAACGATTATCTGACCCGTGAGGAGCTTGCCAAAATGCTGATTGGCGCAATGAACCTGCAGGTAGGAAATTCACAACCCTGTAATTTATGGGACGTTAACCGTAACGCATGGTATGCACCTTATGCAGATACAGCTGTAGAAAAAGGACTGATACAGGGAGCAGGTAATGGCAGCTTCGGTATCGGAGCACTTGTTAACAGAGAGGAAATATGTACTATTGCTGACCGTGCAGCACAGGTAGGCGGAATATATTTAGATGATGAATTTACTATCAGGCCATTCTTTGACGAAAAGCAAATTTCTTCGTGGGCACTGTATTCCGTAAACAAAATGAGAGAAAGCTTTGTTATTACGGGTGTAGGAGGTAACTGGTTTGATCCGAAAACACCTGTAACACGTGCACAAGCTGCAAAAATTATATATGGCGTGCTTGCATACGCTGGAATTTAAACAAAGGGAGGAAGGTAATATAATGCGTATTAAGAAAATATTTTCTTTGTTTATGACTGTGGTTTTGCTGTCAAGCCTTTCTTTAGGAGTGATGGCTGAAGGTGCTTCAACACAGACAGAAGTTACTGTAGATTCACAGGATGTTCAGAACCCTTCTGCAGAAGAGTCTGTAAGACAAGTTTTTACACCCTCCTATTCAGGAGTTGACAGAGTAAATATATATGATTCAAAAGATACAGAGATGCTTTTCAGTGTTTTGAAAACATTAGGAATTATGGACTCCTATGAAAGCCTTGATACAGTTCTTACCAGAGGTGAATTTGCATCAATTATTGCTCGTATTATGCAGAACGGTAAAACTGAAAATGTCTCTGCATGGCGTTATGAATTTAAAGATGTTGATGAAACGGTAAAAAACAGGTCAGACATTATATATCTGGGAAACTATGGTATTATACAGGGAGACGGACAGGGAAATTTTTATCCGGACAACAACGTCAAAAATACAGAAGCTGTAATAATGCTTTTGAATATGATGGGATATTATGAAATAGCACAGCTTTATGGCGGCGGTCTTTCAGGTTATAGAAAGCTTGCTAATAAGCTTGCATTGAGCAAAGAAATTAGTATGAGCTCAGACAAGGAGCTTACTGTAGGCGATGCTATAAGGTTAGTTTATCATGCTTTGCATGAAAGAGTTGTTGACAGCAGCACGTTTACAAACAATACAGTTACATTTGAAACCTCAGACGAAACACTGATGTACAGATATATGGATATTATGACTGTCGAAGGTATTGTAACTGCAAACGAGTATACCTCACTTTATTCTTCAGGAGGAGCAGCAGCAGAGGACAGCATCAGAATCGGTGAGACAGAAGTAAGCTTTTCCGAATCAGATATAGTTGCCTCAGATTATTTAGGATTATATTCCCGTATCTACTTCAAGGAGAATTCAGGATTCTATCAGGCTGTTTTTGCGGAAGTACTTAAAAACAGACAGGATATTCTGAAAATAAATGCTAAAGATATAAAATCATACAATTCATCAACCAAAACTGTCACTTATACAGAGGATGATCGAACAAAGACACAGGTTATTCCTATTGATATTTCTATTATTTTCAATGGAGTTGCAGTGTCTGGTGGTATTGATGCACATTCTTTCACGCCTGATGCAGGTCAGCTTGTGTTTATAGACAACAACCATGACGGAAGATATGATTGTATTATGATTGATTCATATACAACTTATTTAGTTAAAAACGATTTAAAAAATGAAGATGACATTCTGTATGATGAATTATCAGTTCAACCAATGATTCAACTTGGTGATACTGAAATTAGAGTGATGAAAAATAATGCAGAAGCATCTGTTACGGATGTGAAATCCGGTAATGTGGCAATGGTTGCGTCAAACAAAGTAAAGTTTGAAAAAATAGGTGATGTTACATATACGAAGATTGACACGACTTCAAATGTTTATTCTATTTTAGTGTCTGATTATCAGGTTAAAGGTGTACTTGATTCTTTTGACGGTGATAATGTACTTACTATTGATGGTTTGGAATATGAGTACTCAAACGGTTTTATTATTTCTTCTAAAAAAGGAAGCAGTAATAAAACTACAGATTCAAAGGTTATGAATGTAACTGTTACTGCAGGTCTCGACCTTGACGGTAATATTGCATGGATGGAAAGAGCTAGTGACAGTGACCTGAAATATGGTTATCTTGTTGAAATTTTTCCAGGACAAAGGTCCTCTATCCCAGATGAGATTACGCTTTATACACAGGATGACGAAATGAAAACATTTTATTTTGCAGATAAGGTAAAGGTGTTTTCACACTGGGATGGCGGAGATATCAATGTCTCATCATATTACAGCAAACGTATTAAAGGAAGCGAAATCACAGATATCAGTATGCTTTATTCCAACGGGGAGAGCGTGCAGCAGCTTTTGCAGTATAAACTGAATTCTGATGGAAAAGTATCGGCTATTTATATTGCGGCTAATGACCGTAGAAGCTATACTTCAGATATTCCTATGTTATATGACAATGTTCTTTACAAGAGTATATCACTGACGGACACAACATTTTTCAATTATCCCGATGTAGGCGGGGTTATAAGTCCAATGTTTGAGTATAATAAGGTGAGCACTATCGGTTTTGTAGTTCCTGACGATCCTGATGTTACTGATCCTAAATACTTCTCCGTTCATAGGAAGGAAATAACACTTTTCTTTAATGGCTCGGCGATAGAGAATATAGACCTTTATAATGTTGACAACGGTCGCATCGGTGCCTTTGTTTACAAACAACCCGTAAGTGCGGGTGACGGCGATGCCAGTGTGCTTTTTGATGCAAACAGTACCTTCAGCAATATTATTGTTGAAAAGGTTCGTAAGGTTCTGAATGACGAAGATGAATATGTAACAGAAATTACAGCTTATAAAGAAAATAAACTTCAGAAGTTCAGCTTTACAAGCGGAGAGCTTGTAAGCCATACTAATGAAAACGATGCTGACCTAAATGAAGTAAAGGTATCTGAGCTTAAGCGCGGTGATATAATACTTATTCATCAGAATTCATTAGGTGAGGTAGACGGATTTAAGGTTGCACACAGAGTGGACAAGGCAATCAAAGATGCCGGCAATTCCGCTATCCCTGCCTATGAACAAATCTGGGACGGAAGTATATACGATCTTGAAGCACCTGTTTATCCCAGCCTTTTCGCAAGAGGCGAAGTTGTAAAAAACATAGATGGGATTCCATATGTTAATACAGGAAGAAGTGATAATTTCTTGCGCAGAATGTTGATATACGGATGGGTAAATCAGATTATTATTTATGATGTAGAAAATGATGAAATGATAGTGACGCAGGATGCAAATAAGCGTGGAGATTTCAGTCACCTGCAGGAGGGCGATTACATTTTCTGGTATCAGAATGAAAGATCTGTATCGTCTGCCGTAGCACTAAGAAATTATAAGTAAGGAGGGCATAAATAATGAGGAGAATAGCAGCAATTCTTACAGCTGTTACTATGCTTTTTTCAGGGATGCCGTCAGTCTATGCGGAAGATAGTGCCGTTGGAAGTAAAAACATAGCCGTTGAATCATTACAGATAGAGGGAAAAGTTTTCTATGTTTCATCGGATGCGGTAACCAGTGGTGATGGAAGTGCGGAAAAGCCTTTCAAAAGCATAGAAATGGCCCAAAAAGCCGTACGTAATACAAAAAAGGATGAGCCGATAACAGTTGTGATACGCGGCGGAGAATATTATGTTAAGAATTCGCTTGAGTTTACAAGTGCGGATTCCGGTACAAGCTCCGCTAAAGTTACATACAAAGCCTATGATGGAGAAAAAGTAGTAATACATGGTATGGTGGATATACCCAGAGCTAAAATCTCACAAGTTACTGATGAGAATGTTCTCTCAAGATTGCAAAGCAGTGTACGTGATAAAGTGTATGAGATAGTTCTCCCTTCGGAAGTTGCTAATAACGTTGGTAATATATTTGCATCAAAGGTAGGTACATATTCTCATTCATACGACTATAATATGCTTGATTTGTATGATAACGGTGAGCTTATGCCGTTATCACAGTGGCCTAATACTGCTTTTGCAGATGTTGAAAGTATGTCTTATAATGCAGATAACCCTCTTTTGAATGTAGTGTTCGGAGAAGAAATTGCAGCACGTTTTTCAAAGTGGACAGAACTTCCGAAAGATGTTGTAATGTCATACTACACTAAGTCGGGTTACGAGCATTTCTTTGCCCCAGTAGAAAAGATTTCTCCGAAAGACAGAACAATTTTTCTGAACAAGGAAAATGTTATGAGTAATCCTACCTATGAAAGAATGGGCCCCAATGCAAACGCAAGAGTTGTGATTATGAATCTGCTTGAGGAAATAGATATGCCCGGTGAGTATGTAATTGACAGGGCGAACAAAAAGATATATATCTATCCGCAGGGTGGAGAGCCAAGTAACAACATGAGTATTTCTCTGACGAATCAGCCGATTGTTTTGTTTAAAGGAGCAAGCAATATTACCCTTCAGGGACTGACAATAGGTTATTGCAGAAGCGACGCTGTTAAAATTATGGAAAAATCATCAAATATCGTAATTGATGGTTGTGAAATCTGTAATGCTGGAACAAATGGGATATATGTACATTCATCAACACAAATCAGCGTTGTAAACAGTGATATTTATAACGTAGGTTCAAATGGTGTATACATGGAAAGATGCGGAGACGTAATCTATCTGAAGGAAAGCGGAAATAAGGTCAATAATAATGATATACACAATGTTGGACGCTTCAAGAAATGTGCAACAGGTGGTGTTGTAACATCTTACTGCTGTGGTGTTGAGATAACTAACAATCGTATTCATCGTATTCCGCATCAGGGAGTGTGGATTGACGCTACTCCTATTGCTAAAGTGGACAGAAATGAAGTGTATGATGCTGTTCGTGAAACAATGGACGCAGGTGCACTTTATGTAAACGGCGGTGTACAGGATTGGGGCGTAGAGTTTACCAATAACTTTATACATGATGTTACAAATGATTTATCAGGAAGAGGATCTACTCACGGAACATATGCCGATGCTCAGCACCACAATGTAAAAATGGATAATAACATTTTCTATAATGTAAAGAGCGGTGCGGCTTTCCAGAACGGTGGTAGTTTTGCAAGTATTGCCAATAATATCTTTATTGACTGTCCTGTTCCGACTATTATTACTGACTATAAAAACATGCGCAGTTGGATTACACGCGGAAGAGAAGAAGCACTGGCTACTGTTGACAAGGAGACATATTTGAAGCGTTTTCCTGAAATGGAGAAGTGGCTGAAATTTGATGCTGATGACGAAGCTCGTCGCGAATGCGTAGAATTTGAGTTATACAATAATATCAGTATTAATTACAAAATGAGTGATTCTGTTTTTGAATCTCTGGAAACAAATAAAAAGAGAATTGGAAACAATATAGGAAGTAAGTCACCGTCAATTTTGGGTTGGGATGCAAATAAACCCTATTACGGTTTTGATTTTAACTATACCAAAGATGCTCCTATATTTAATGAAATAGCTGATTTCAACATTATTGACTACGATAGTATTGGTATAGACAGAAAGATAGAACTTCAGCCGGCAACACTTATCGGTCCGGAAAACGGTGCTGAAAATGTTGAAGGAAATAACACCATATTTTCTTGGAGAGGAACAAAAGGATGCTATCGCTATCGTCTTATTGTTTCAATAGATGAAAACTTTGATGCTATTGTAGCAGATGAAATTGTAGAGGATACACACTATACACTTACAACCCTTAAATATGGTCTGCGTGATTATTATTGGAAGGTAATTCCCGTTACAGGAAGTAAGGCCGATGTTGTTGCAGAAGCACAGCCTCAGGTATTTCATTTTAAAACAGCTAAATCAGAAGCTTTGAATAAAACGGAGCTTCGCAGCGTGGTTACAAAGCTTGGAAATGGATACGCATCCTTTGGTTATCCTCAGGAGCAGGTTACTGCTGTAACTGCGGCACGTGACAGTGCAAAAGCAGTTCTGGATAATAATAAAGCTAAACAAAGTAATGTGCGTACTTGGACAAGAGCTCTTAACAGTGCGATTACGAATATGTATGACAGTACCATTACTAAAACACACGAAATTGATGCGTTTCTAAAAGACCCAGAAGGCTGGCAGGGTTCAAAAGCACCTGAAAAATCGGAAAAGGCGGTTTCTATAATTCCAGGTGATGATAGGGTGCTCAGCTATGCCAATACACGCATAGAAGCGGGAGAAACTGTAAAGTTCACCCTTAAATTTAACCCAACAAATTATCAGTCAATCGGAATTTGTGACAGCACAACTTCACGTTTGTGGGATACTGTAGGATACTCCGCAGTTATGCGCCTTGGATATATAGAATTGCAGAGATATAATTATAATGCAGATGGAGTTCTTGAAGGCGGAATAATAGAATATTTTCCGTCAAAAGGTATGCTTTATTCAAATATGTGGATGTTGTGTGAATTCGGATACACACGTGTTCATAACGGAACTAGAGTAGTGCTGAAGGTAGACGGAACAACCCTTATTGATTATGTTGATACATCAATGCTTGCGGTAACGGACGGAGGACATTTTAGACTTGAAAACGGTTCTCCAACGGAAACTATTTCTGCGGGTTCAGTTAATAATGATACATCTAAAGCAGGCGTGACAGATATGTAATACAATTACGCATATTACAGAGATTTTGCCCGAACAAAGATTTGTTCGGGCAAAACTCAACGTTTTTAAAATAACTTCAATTTTATTTAAAAAAGGTGGTTTTAATTGCATGGAAACAGCAAAGTATAAAAATCTTGAATATATAATTCACAAACCGGAGGATTTCTCTCCCGAAAAGCAATATCCAATGATTATTCTGCTTCATGGTGCCGGCTTCAGGGGAAATGATATTAATATACTCAAGGAGTATCCGATTTTCACCGTAGGGAATGAGAATATCAAAAATTGTGTGGTTGTAATGCCGCAATGTTTTGCAGATACCTGGTTTGATATATATGAGCAGTTAAAGGATTTTATAGTATATGCCATTGAAAATCTTTATGCTGATTCCAAGCACTGTTATCTGATGGGTGCAAGTATGGGTGCATACACTGCATGGCAGGTGGCTATGAGTATGCCGGAACGTTTTGCCGCATTGGTTCCGATTTGTGGAGGCGGTATGTACTGGAATTCCGCCCGACTGATAAATATGCCTATTCATGCGTTTCACGGAAGTGAGGATGCAACTGTCTACTGCGATGAAAGCCGCAAAATGGTAGATTCTGTAAATAAGCGTGGAGGTAATGCGAAGCTTACTGTTCTAGATGGCGTAGGACACAACGCATGGAACTATGTATATGGAAACAAGGAATTGTTTGAATGGTTGTTTGAAAAATCTTTGTAAATCCAGAATCTTGCTACAGCACAGGAGAGGAAAAATGTATATGACTATTAATGTTAAGGACTTC
>JAZQZW010000131.1:0-2956 GCA_045634285.1 Oscillospiraceae bacterium | reverse complement strand
CTGAATTGCAACCTTGCCCTCGGCATAGGCTTTCTGCATACCCCAGGTAACATTTTTACTGATTGATTCCGACTCGGCTTGGGCGAATGAGCCATAAAGTGAAATCATAAATTCTGATGTCATTGTCAGCGTGTTGATGTTTTCCTTCTCAAAAATCACTCCGATTCCTAAATTTTTCAGTTCTCTTACATACTCGATGCAGTCTACTGTATTTCGGGCGAATCTTGAAATTGATTTTGTTATCACAAGGTCGATTTTTTTCTTTCTGCACTGCCTTATCATTTTTAAAAACTCAGGTCTTTTCCGTGCCTGTGTTCCTGAAATGCCTTCGTCTGCGAATATACCGGCAAGTGTCCATTCTTTCTTACGATTGATAAGGTCTGTATAATATGAGATTTGTACCTGATAACTGTTTTGCTGTTCTTCCTGTTCCGTTGACACTCGGCAGTATGCTGCAACTTTTAGCTGATGGTACTTATCCCTGTTTTCATCCGTCTGAACTTTGGCAGGAATTATCGTTACATTTGGTGCTGTTGTCATTTTTCTCAGTCCTTTCCGTTACATTTTTTATGGTCACACCATTTATGAATTCAATTTCTATGGTATAAAAATGACTTACCTCAATCCTTGAAACACAGGATTTCAGCAAGTCAATATCTATCGTATTCAGTTGTTCTTTTCCTTCAATAAAAGTCATTAAACGCTCGGTTTTAAGCGGTTTGTCATTGTATGTACAGCAGTCGTACTTCATCTGTGCAAGGTGCAGAATTTCATCCATTGCCTTATCAAAATCCACATCTGACGATTCGGTCATTCTGCTGATTTCATTCTGCTGTCGGGTTACGTCAAGACTCGGGGTGTAATTGCTGATTTCCGTATCTGTTTCAAGCATTTCGGGATTTGCAATCACGGTATTGAGTACATTTAAAATCACACCTTTGAGCATATTGTCGGTGATTCTGTACTCGAATTTTGAACAGTCGGGATTTTTGCAGTTCCACTTTTCAGGTCGGGTGTTACCGCCGATTCTCGACAGCCTGTGACCACATTCAGAACAGTAGGTCATACTTCGGATTGACTGTAATTCCTCAGATATTTCAACAGCTGCACTTGCACGAACTTTCTTTTTTGCATTGGCTCTGAAAAATGTATCTATATCAATAATTTGAGGATAATTTTCTTTGCCTATATATTTTTCATTTTCAAGGATACGCTTAACCATATTCTTGTTCCATATATTGTTGATGCCATTGTACGAAACATTCTGACTTTTCATATATCCTGCTATGGTCAGGAGAGAACTACCATCAAGGTACAGACTGAAAATTTCCTGTACAACCTTGCTTTCAACAGGTTCAATTTCAATCTCACCGTTCTTCATCATGTATCCGAATGGGATTGTTCTGTTTTTCTTCATATCACACCGCCCTTTCTGTAAATTTCAAACCACCATACAGCTGAAATTCAAGTTCTTTTTGATTTTTCACAACAATCTTTTCAATCAGGCTTTCAAACATAATTTCGTCAAACTCTGTCATAAGTTCGGTTCCGCTTTCGATTATGGAAGCCACATCCTTAATTTTTTCAATTACATCATCTTCATCATCACAGCGTGAAATTTTCTGAAGTTCTCGGTTTGACTTTTCAATTTTGGAGTTAAGTTCTGCTGTCTGTTCAAGGTATTTACTGTCATCAAGAAAACCTTTGGTTTTAAGCCTTGCAAGGACATGAGTCTGTTCTTTGAGTTTGGCAATTTCCTTCATAATTTCGCTGTACTGCTTGTTGCTGCTGAACTTTTTGTTTTTGAGTTCCTGAAGTTCTGAAAACAGGGGAGGGAAGATATTTGTAAAGTTTATCTTAATTTTGTTATACATTACTGTAAATGCTTTATATATTATTTTCTCCTTATGTCTTACAGACTCACAATCTGCTGCTTTAAAATCATGCTTCCGGCAACTCCAGTAGATGATGTTATTAATACATCTTCTTCTATATATTGAACCGCAGTTTTCACATATAATTTTTCTGCTGAGAGGGTAGCTTTTATGTACCTTATTTCCGTAATATTCAGATTTTGTATTTAATAGTTTCTGAACAGCATCAAAATCACTTTTTGAAATTATCGGTTCATGATTATTTGTAACATAATATTGTTCTGCTTCACCATTATTTACACATCTTCGGAATGGAAAATTATTTTCAGTGTAATTTTTTCGCCACAGACAGTCACCAATATATTTTTCATTAGTAAGAATGTACTTAATACTGTTTACATGCCAAACATTTTCATTCGACATTTTGTTCAGCTCATCGCAAATTACATTCAGACCTTTTCCATTAAGATAAGCTTTAAATATTTTCTGTACAATTTCTGCCTGTTTCTTATCTATGGTAAAATTTCCGTTTTCCTTGTTGTAACCATAGGGAAGACTTGGAACTTCATATGTTCCGTTTTTCATCCTTTTATGGATTGACCACTGCATATTTTGTGAAATCGACACCGATTCTTCCTGTGCAAGACCACCCATAATTGTTATCATCAGTTCATCTGAAATATTTGCAGTATCGAGATTTTCTTTTTCAAAAAACACTGTGATCCCAAGGTCGTTCAGCTCTCGGATTACTGTCAGACACTCCTTTGTGTTTCGGGCAAATCGTGAGATTGACTTTGCAATTATGCGGTCGATTTTACCTTTTCTGCAATCTTTGAGCATACGCTGAAAGTCATCTCTTTTGTCCATTCGGGTTCCGGTTATGCCTTCGTCAGCGTAAATTCCAACAAGTGTTTCGGTGGTGCTTTCAGACAGAAAATTTTCATAATATCTCATCTGAGCCATAAAGGAATTTAACTGGTCTGCTGAATCACTTGATACACGACAGTATGCCGCAACTCTGATTTTGCTTATTTTTTCTTCTGCCGATTTAGGCTGAATTACTGTTACGCTTGGTTTCATTT
>JAZQZW010000130.1:0-7227 GCA_045634285.1 Oscillospiraceae bacterium | reverse complement strand
TTGACGGTACAGCTTCATCACTTGCAGCTTACGGCAAGATGCTCAGCGCTTCAGCAGTTGTATCAGGTGTTGTACCACAGATTTCTGTTATTGCAGGAACATGTGCAGGTACAGCAGCTATGCTCGCATGCTCATCAGACTTTGTTATCATGACAAAGGACAGCGAATTCTTTATGGCTCCTAATACTGCAAACGGTTCAGCAGAAGCAGCAGCCAAGGCAGGTATTGCGTCAGTTCTCTGTGACGATGAAAAGGAAGCTGTTCTTGCAGCAAGAGAACTTATAAATCTCTTACCTGTAAACAATCTTGCAACAGTTCCAATGTTTGAATTTGCAGAAGGCACACCTGTTGCAACAACAGATATAAATTCAGTACTTGAAGCTGTAACAGACGTGGACAGCGGTATTGAACTTTATACTGAATATGGTCAGGGTGCATATACAGCATTTGCAACAATCGGCGGCAGCACAGTTGGTATTGCAGTTGCAGGTATTTCAGGCGACAAGCTTACAGCTGATGACTGCAACAAGCTTGCACGTTTTGTAAGAACATGTGACGCTTTCTCAATTCCTGTTGTTACATTTGTTGATTCAGAAGGCTTTGATGAAACAGACGTTATTTCATCAGTTAAGGCTATGACAACTCTTGCAAACAGCTATGCAGAAGCTACAACAGCAAAGGTTGCAGTTATTGCAGGCAAGGCTATCGGCCCTGTATTTGCGGCAGTTGCAGGTGACAGCGCAAATTCTGACTTTACATACGCTTATGAAAATGCAGTTATCGCACCGCTTGCTCCTGTTACAGCAGTGGAATTTTTGTGGCATGACAAGCTTACAGGTGCTTCAGATTTAGCAGCTGAAAGAAACAAGCTTGCTGATGAATATTCAAAGACTCTTGCAAGTGCTTTTACAGCAGCAGAAAACAACTTTATTGATGATGTTATTGCTCCTGAAAAGACAAGAGAAGTACTTGTTGCGGCTCTTGACATTCTTGCAGGCAAGCGTGTACAGAAGCTTCCTAAGAAGCACAATAATATTCAGTTCTGATAGATTATTTATAATAAAGAATAGGTGGTTAATGTTATGAAAAGATTTAATATTACAGTAAATGGTAAGGCTTATGATGTAGCTGTTGAAGAACTCGACGCTAATGCGGCTCCTGTTGCAGCAGCACCTGTAGCAGCTCCGGCAGCTTCAGCACCTGCTCCAGCACCTGCAGCAGCTCCGACACCAACAGCCGGCGCAGGGGAAGCAGTAAATGCTCCAATGCCTGGTACTATCCTTGATGTTAAGGTAAACAACGGCGACAGCGTTACAAAGGGACAGGTTATCATGATTTTAGAAGCTATGAAGATGGAAAATGATATCGTTGCTACATGTGACGGTACAATCACAAGCTTACTTGCAAAGAAGGGTGACCAGGTTAACTCAGGCGACGCTCTTGCAACAATCGGTTAATTTTAAATTTTCAGAAAGGCAGGTTCTGTTTGACAGAACACAGGTGATAAATTATGGCTAAGGTTAAAATTACTGAAACCGTACTCCGTGACGCACATCAGTCACTTATCGCAACACGTATGACAATGGATGATATGCTTCCGATTCTTCCGCTTCTGAACAAGGTTGGCTATCATTCAATTGAATGCTGGGGTGGTGCTACATTCGACTCATGCCTCAGATTTATAAATGAAGACCCATGGGAAAGACTCCGTATTTTAAAGAGAGAAATGCCTGATACAAAGCTTCAGATGCTTTTCCGTGGTCAGAATATGCTCGGTTACCGTCACTATGCTGATGACGTTCTTGAATATTTTGTTCAGAAGTCAGTAGCAAATGGTATTGACATTATCAGAATTTTCGACGCACTTAACGATATAAGAAACCTTGAAACAGCTATCAAGTCAGCTAAGAAGGAAGGTGCACATACTCAGGTTGCCATTTCTTATACTTTAGGTGATGTATTCACAACAGATTACTATGTAAACTATGCAAAGCAGGTAGAAAATGCCGGTGCAGATTCAATCTGTATCAAGGATATGGCTGCTCTTCTCACACCTTACGAAACAGAAAAACTCGTTAAGGCATTAAAGGCTAATGTAAAGATTCCTGTACAGTTACATACACATTACACATCAGGTCTTGCTTCAATGTGTCTCTTAAAGGGTATTGAAGCAGGTGTTGACGTTATTGATACAGCAATGTCACCACTTGCACTTGGTACTTCACATGCTCCTACTGAATCAATGGTAGCTGCACTTCAGGGCACTGAATACGATACAGGTCTTGACCTTGTTCTTCTTACAGAAATCAGAGATTATTTCATGAAGCTTCGTAAGAAGTATATCGACAGCGGTCTTCTTGACCCTAAGATGCTTGCAGTTGACGCAAATGCTCTTATCTATCAGGTACCTGGCGGTATGCTTTCAAATCTTCTTTCACAGCTTAAGCAGGCTGGTAAGGAAGATCAGCTTGAAGAAGTTCTCAGAGAAGTTCCAAGAGTAAGAGAAGATGCCGGTTTCCCACCGCTTGTTACACCATCATCACAGATTGTTGGTACACAGGCAGTATTCAATGTAATTACTGGTGAACGCTATAAGATGGTTACAAAGGAATTCAAGGGTATTGTAAGAGGAGAATACGGTAAGACACCTGTTCCGATTGATCCTGAATTCAGAAAGAAGATTATCGGTGATGAACCTGCAATCGACTGTCGTCCAGCAGACCTTCTTGAACCTGAACTTGATAAGCTCAGAAAGGAATGTGCTGAGTGGACAGAACAGGAAGAAGATGTATTAAGCTACGCTCAGTTCGGACAGGTTGCTGTTAAGTTCTTTGAAAACAGAAGAAACAGCAAGTACGGAATTGACGGTGCACATTCAGATGCACAGAAGCAGATTCATCCGATTTAATTTTGCCTCTGATATTTTTATCTGATTTTTTGGCGGGGGAGTCATTCCCCTGCTGAAGTAATTATGATAAACTGATTTTAAATATATAATAAAAGTCGGACGTCAGTTCGGCTTTTTATCTGAAAGGAGTATTTTTTATGCCAATAAAAATTTCGCATGATTTGCCTGCATTCAATGAACTCAGAAATGAGAATATCTTTGTCATGTCAAAGGAAAGAGCAGAGCATCAGGATATCAGACCACTTAAAATTGTTATTCTGAACATTATGCCGAAAAAAATTGAAACTGAAACTCAGCTTATGAGACTTCTCAGTAATACTCCTTTACAGGTAGATATTGAGCTTTTAAATCTTGAGTCACATGTTTCAAAGAATACCTCACATGCTCATCTTGAAACCTTTTACAAGACATTTGAGCAGATAAAGCACAGATTCTATGACGGAATGATTATCACAGGTGCCCCTGTTGAACATCTTGAATTTGAACAGGTTGACTACTGGGAAGAAATTTCACGTATTATGGAGTGGACAAAGACACATGTTTACTCAACACTTCACATATGCTGGGGTGCTCAGGCAGGATTATATTACCATTTTGGTATAGATAAGACAATTCTTCCGCAGAAAAAGTTCGGTATTTTTGAACATAAGATAGAAGTTGAAAATGCACAGCTTTTAAACGGCTTTGACGACATTTTCATGGCTCCGCATTCAAGACATACAGAGATTAAGCGTGAAAAAATTGAAAATGAAAAGAGTCTTGTAATTCTTGCATCTTCCGATATGGCAGGGGTTAACATTGTCGCAAACAAAAACGGCAGACAGTATTTCCTCATGGGACACAGCGAATATGACAGGGAAACTCTTGCAAATGAGTATTTCAGAGATAAGAATCAGGGACTTGAAATTGCAGTTCCGCATAATTACTTTCCTGAGGATAATCCTGAGAAAACTCCTGTTTTCAGCTGGAGATGTCACGCAAATCTCATGTTTTCAAACTGGCTCAACTACTGCATTTATCAGTCCACACCATATAATCTTTCAGACCTTGAAAGTATGGAATGGAATGCTGATACGGTAATATAAAAATTAAAGCTCTCAATTCTGAAAACACGAATTGAGAGCTTTTTTACCGAATCTGGTAAAATATCCTTGACTTATGTATAGAAATATTATATAATTAGGATAATGTATATTTATTTGGAGGTTCTTTAATGCAAATCAGCGTGACATCAATGGTAGACAGAATAAAGGAATTAAAAAAGAAAAAGAATATAACCAACGCACAGCTTTCTGATATGACAGGGATACCTTATGGCACACTTAACAAAATTCTTGGTGGTGAAACAAAAGAGCCTTCTGTTATAGCTATTGCAAAAATTGCGGAAGCTATGCATGTTACAGTTGATTACTTTGTTACAGGCAAGGTAGAGCCGGGCAACGGATTGTCAACAAATGAAAATGTTCTGTTGAATAAATACCGCAAGCTTGATAAATATGGAATAAGTGCTGTAAATGCAATTCTCAACGAGGAACATAAAAGAAGTATAGAACAGGCAGCGGCAAAGCCTGAAATTAAAGAAGCTTCATTCCCTAAAATACAAAATTCAAAAAACAGTAACACAATTGAGATAAAGCTTATGGAATTTTCCAAAAACGGTCTTGATAAGGAATCAAGTGAAATGCTTGACATATATGCTTCTGACCTTGCAAGACAGGCGGATTTTGCCATAAAGGTAACTGATAACAGTATGAAGCCTTCGTTTACAACAGGTGACATACTTCTTGTTGAAAACGCACTGCAGGCTCAGTCAGGTGATATAGCTATTTTTAAGTTAAACGGGAAATGCTATATAAGAGAATATGACGGAAGTAAGCTGATTGCTCATAATGGCGGATATTCCGATATGGAAATAACAGGCAGGGATATATTAATCTGTCAGGGCAGGATTATCGGTATTCTTGAAGAAGAAGATTTCATAAATTAAAAAGGATGCGTTGTTGCATCCTTTTATTTTATGCCCAGTATTTTTTCCGCATTTGCAATTCGTTCTTTTGTTGGCGGATTTATATCTGAAAGTTCATAGGGAATACCAAGTGTTTCCCATTTGAAAGCACCAAGTGTATGGTAGGGGAGTACCTCCACCTTTTCCACGTTTTTCAGAGTGGCAATAAATTTTGCAAGTTCCTCTAAATCCTCATCAAAATCTGAATATCCAGGCACAAGAACATGCCTTATCCATACAGGCTTATTGATATCTGAAAGATATCTTGCCATATCAAGAATATTTTTATTGTCATGTCCTGTTATAATTTTATGACGCTCAGGATTCATCTGTTTAATATCGAGTAAAATCAGGTCGGTATATTTCATCAGTAAATTGAACTTTTCCATGAATTCTTCGGAATGTGAAAAAACAACTCCTGATGTGTCTATTGCAGTATTGATTCCGTTTTCCTTTGCAAGCTTTAAAAGTTCTGTAAGAAAATCAATATGCATAAGAGGTTCTCCGCCGCTTACAGTAATTCCACCATTATTTTTCCAGTATGCCTTGTATCTGAGTGCCTTTGATACAATTTCCTCAGCAGACATTTCTGTTCCGTCTTCGGTGTTCCATGTATCAGGATTATGGCAGTATTTACATCTCATAGGGCAGCCCTGTAAAAATATTACATATCGTACCCCGGGGCCATCTGCTGCACCAAAACTTTCTACTGAATGTACTTTTACTGTTTTATACATTGATTTATCCTCTCTGTGCTATTTATAAATGCAGGGCGACCATTGGTCGCCCTTTAATATAAACTCTATGAGTTATACTGCAATTACATTGTTTCGTGGCATGTTCTTGAAATAACATCAAGCTGCTGTTCACGTGTAAGGTCGATAAACTTAACAGCATATCCTGAAACTCGGATAGTAAAGTTTGCATATTCTTCCTTTTCAGGATGCTCCATAGCGTCAATCAGCTTTTCCTTGCCGAAAACGTTGACATTAAGGTGATGCGCACCCTGATTGAAGTATCCGTCAAGAATATTCACAAGGTTTGAAACCTGTTCAGGTTCGTTGTGACCAAGTGCGTCAGGATTGAGTGTCTGTGTATTTGAAATACCGTCAAGAGCATATTCATAAGGAAGCTTTGCAACTGAGTTGAGAGATGCAAGCAGACCATTCTTTTCAGCACCATATGATGGATTTGCACCAGGTGCAAGTGGTTCTCCGTCCTTTCTTCCGTCTGGAAGTGAAGCTGTAGCCTTGCCGTATACAACGTTTGATGTGATTGTAAGGATTGAAGTTGTAGCTTCTGAATTGCGGTAAGTATGGCACTGCTTGATTTTTCTCAGGAATGTCTTGAGAAGCCATACAGCAATTTCATCAGCTCTGTCATCGTCATTACCATAACGTGGGAAGTCGCCTGTTGTTTCAAAGTCGACAACAAGACCCTTTTCATCACGGATTGTTCTGACCTTAGCGTACTTGATAGCACTGAGTGAGTCAACAACATGTGAAAATCCTGCAATACCTGTTGCAAATGTTCTTCTTACATTTGTATCTATAAGAGCCATTTCAGCAGCTTCATAGTTGTATTTGTCATGCATGTAGTGAATGAGATTGAGTGTATGAACATAAACGCTTGCAAGCCAACTCATCATTTCATCATATTTTTGCATAACCTCATCATAATCAAGGTATTCTGAAGTGATAGGAACATATTTTGGACCAACCTGCTGACCTGTTTTTACTTCAATACCGCCGTTGATTGCGTAAAGGAGGCATTTTGCAAGGTTTGCTCTGGCACCGAAGAACTGCATTTCCTTACCTGTTTCTGTTGCAGAAACACAGCAGCAGATAGCGTAGTCGTCGCCCCATTCAACCCTCATAACATCATCGTTTTCATACTGGATAGAGCTTGTTCTTACAGAAATAGCCGCAGCATATCTCTTGAAGTTTTCAGGAAGCTCTGATGAATACAAAACAGTAAGGTTAGGTTCCGGTGAAGGACCCATGTTTTCAAGTGTACGCAGGAAACGGAAGTCATTTTTAGTAACCATATGCTTGCCGTTCAGACCTTTACCTGCAATGCTGAGTGTTGCCCATACAGGGTCGCCTGAAAACAGCTCATTGTATGAAGGAATACGTGCAAACTTAACCATACGGAACTTCATAACCATGTGGTCGATAAGTTCCTGAGCTTCTGATTCTGTAATTTTACCTTCATTAAGGTCACGCTGAATGTAAATATCGAGGAATGTTGAAATTCTGCCGACACTCATTGCCGCACCATTCTGTGTCTTTATAGCAGCAAGATAGCCGAAGTA
>JAZQZW010000129.1:0-3032 GCA_045634285.1 Oscillospiraceae bacterium | reverse complement strand
GCCAGAAAAGGCATTGAAGTTGAAAGACCTTCAAGAGAGGTTGAGGTTACAAAACTTGAACTCCTTGAATTTGACGAAAAAACAGGTATGGGGATACTTGAAATGTCATGTTCAAAGGGTACTTATGTAAGGTCGGTTATTCATGATATGGGACAAGCTCTTGAATGTGGTGCGGCTATGACTTCACTTGTAAGAACATTTTCAAACAGCTTTTCACTTGATGAATGTGTTACACTTGAAGAACTTGAAAAGCTGCGTTATGAGGACAGGCTGACTGAAATTGTAAGACCTGTGGAAAAAATGTTTGAAACTTTGCCGCCACTTTATCTTTCTGAAAAGAAGACAAAAATGTACAAAAACGGTGTAAAGCTTATGCTTGACAGATTACCTGTGAAGCCTGAGCAGGAAAAACTGCGTGTTTATGGCTCTGATGAAAGCTTTATCGGTATTGCACAGGCAGACAGAGTTGATAACGTTTTAAGAGTACTTAAAAATTTAAACGGTGACGGAAAATGATTTTTATAAATGAAGAAAAGATAAAGGAAAAAACAGCCGTTGCTATGGGGATTTTTGACGGAGTACATCTCGGACACAGACTTATACTTGAAACAGCCAAATCCTTTTCAGAAAACAGTCTGAAGTTTTCAGTTTTCACATTTAAGACGACTTCTGTTGAAAAAAAACACGGAGAGCCATATAAGTATATTTATACTGAAAATCAGAAAAATCATATACTTGAAAAGCTTGGAGCAGAGTATATTTACTCACCTGATATTTCTGCTGTAAAAAGCATGAGCGGAGAGCAGTTCGCAAAGGAAGTTCTTGCAGAAAAAATGAATGCACAGGTTGTAGTATGCGGAGAAAATTTTCGTTTCGGCAGAGGTGCATCATGTGGAGTAAACGAACTTGAAGCTTTTGGAAAAAAATACGGCTTTGAAGTTAAAGTATGCAAAACCCTTGAAAAAAACGGAGAAAAAATTTCTTCGGGAAAAATAAAGGAATATCTTAAAAACGGTGAACTGGTAAAAGCAAATGAACTGTTAGGGGAGAGATATTTTCTTCTGGGAGAGGTCGTTACGGGAAACAGAATAGGACGTACCATAAGTTTTCCGACTTTGAATCAGCTTTATGAAGAAAGACAGGTAATTCCGATAAATGGTGCTTATGCGACAGCTGCCAGTATTTTTGAGAAAGAATATGGAGCAGTTACAAACATTGGGGTTAAGCCGACAGTTGAAAAGGATATATTGCCGCTTGCAGAAACTTATGTAATTGATTTCAGCGGTGATATTTACGGCAAAACTGTAAAAATAGAATTTATTGAATTTTTAAGAGAGGAACAGAAATTTCCTTCCCTTGAAGATTTGAAAAAACAGATAGAAAGCGATTTAAATAAAGCAAAAAGGATTTATTTGTCAAAATAATACAAACTTTTGCATATGTTAAATAACCTTTCATAACGCTTTCACTTTTCTGTCACATTAACGTTTTATAATTATGTTGGAACACTTTAATGTGATAAATAAAGGAGGTTATACCTTAAAATGATAGAGGTAAAGGAACTCACCAAAAATTATGGTGACAAACAGGCAGTAAAGGGAATCAGCTTTACTGTAAATGACGGTGAAATTCTTGGATTTTTAGGTCCTAACGGTGCAGGAAAATCCACTACAATGAATATGCTTACAGGTTATATTTCATCTACATCGGGTACAGCAGTTATCAATGGTGTTGATATTCTTGAAGACCCTATTAAAGCAAAGGCGAATATCGGATATCTTCCTGAAATTCCGCCGCTTTATATTGATATGACTGTAAAAGCGTATTTAAACTATATATATGACCTGAGAAAATGCAAGCTTCCGAGAAAGGAACATCTTCTTGGTATCTGCAATCTCTGCAAGATTACAGATGTAAAGGACAGAATTATCAAGCATCTTTCAAAGGGTTACAAGCAGCGTGTGGGACTTGCACAGGCTTTAATCGGCAATCCGCCGGTACTTATTCTTGATGAGCCAACAGTAGGTCTTGACCCAAGTCAGATGAAAGAAATCAGAACTTTAATCAAAAAGCTTGGCAAGAGTCATACAGTTATTTTATCATCACACATTCTTTCAGAAATCCAGCAGGTTTGTGACAGGGTTATTATCATCAACAACGGAACTGTCGCAGCAGATGATACTGCAGACAACCTTTCAAAGAAAATGTCAACAGATCATCGTCTTATCGTAAGACTTGAAGGAAACAAGGACGAAATTTTAAGAAAGCTTAAAACTGTTGACGGCATCAGGTCAGTAGTTGCAGACCTTGAAAAAGAAACCAATGTTTTTGAATATGAAATTGAGGCTATGGAAAATGTTGACCTTCGCCGTAAGATAAGCGATGTTGCACAGGAAAACAGCTGGCCTATTCTTATGATGAAAACTACAGAACTCACACTGGAAGATATCTTCCTTAAAATTACAATGGGCGAGGGTTTTGAGCCGATTTCAACTGCTGAAGCAGCTTCAGATACTGATAAGGGAGGAGAAAACTAATGGGTGCTATATTCAGAAGAGAGCTTGGTTCATTTTTTACATCAAGCGTGGCATATGTATTTTTATGTGCATTTTATCTTTTATCAGGATGGTTTTTCTACTCCAATTCAATAGCTTACGGAACATCTGACCTTACAGGATTTTTCTCAATGCTGTTTCTTGCTATTGTAATGCTTGTCCCTACTCTTACAATGAAGACATTCAGCGAAGAAAAGAAGCAGAAAACAGACCAGGGACTTTTAACAGCACCTGTAAGTTTGGGTGCGATAGTAATGGGAAAATATTTTGCTGTACTTGTTATGTACATATTTGGTATCAGTATTATATTTGTTCATTCTGTGATTTTAAGCTTTTTCGGTACTGTTGACTGGACACTTGTAATTTCAAACTATATTGCACTTCTCCTTATGGGAACTGCATGTATCGCAATCGGTATGCTTATTTCTTCACTTACTGAAAATCAGATTGTTGCTGCGGTTTTAAGTATACTTGCAC
>JAZQZW010000128.1:0-7584 GCA_045634285.1 Oscillospiraceae bacterium | reverse complement strand
ATTTGTCAGTTTCAGAAAAAATTTTCTTTAAAGCTGCCTACTTTAATATGTGGAGGCTGATGTGTACGCAGTATGTTATCAATTATAATTTTACTGATGCTGCAGTAAGAATAAAACATTTTGGGAAGACAGTCTGAGTTTTGTAGTAGTTTCAAATGAATTTTTTCTTTTTTGATTAAACTTTTTTCTATTTCGAGAAAAGAAAAAGTTTATGCATTCTTTTGTTACTTTTCTTGTGCAAGCAAGAAAAGTAAAGAACATAATACAACGCTAAATATAAATTTACCTCTTATTTTCAATAAAAAGCGTTCTGATTTTAAAATCAGAACGCTTTTATTTTTTATTCTACTGAATTGATAAACATATCATAAATCTTTCTGATTGCTTCGTCAAAGTCAGCTTCACCGATACCGATAATAACATTATGCTCACTTCAACCCTGGTCAATCATCTTTACATTAATTCTTGCGTGTGCCATAGCAGCGAAGATTCTTGCAGCAGTACCTCTTGTACGTCTCATGCCACGTCCTACAACAGCGAGCATTGCAATACCGCTTTCAAGTTCGATACTGTCAGGAGCAACAGCTTTTCTTATCTGAGCAATAACTTCATCTTCCTTACCCTCAATCTGGCTGTATGGGAAGATAAGCGAAAGTGTATCAATACCTGATGGCATGTGTTCAATTGAAATACCGTTGTCTTCAAGTACAGTTAATACCTTACGGCAGAAACCAAGCTCACTGTTCATCATAGCCTTTTCGATATTGATAGCAGCAAAGCCCTTCTTACCTGCAATACCTGTGATTGTATACTTGTTGTATTCGTCATCAGTAACTTCTGATACAATCATTGTACCTGCATCTTCAGGAATATTTGTATTTCTGATATTGATTGGAATACCTGCAGCTCTTACAGGGAAGATAGCGTCTTCGTGAAGAACAGATGCACCCATGTATGCAAGTTCTCTGAGTTCCTTATATGTGATAACGTTGATAGCCTTTGGATTGTCAACAATTCTTGGGTCTGATACGAGGAAGCCTGAAACGTCTGTCCAGTTTTCGTAAACGTCAGCCTTTACAGCACTTGCAATAATTGAACCTGTAACGTCTGAACCACCTCTTGAGAATGTTCTTACAACACCGTTTACATCAGCGCCATAGAAGCCAGGAATAACTGCGCTATCAACACCTTTAAGTCTTGCTCTGAGTTTAGGCTGTGTCTTTTCATTATTGAATGTACCGTCTTCGTTGAACACGATAACTTCAGCAGCGTCAACAAATTCATAACCGAGAAGATTTGCAATAATGATACCGTTTAAGTATTCACCACGGCTTGCTGCATATTCACTTCCTGCCTTTGCAGAAATATTTTTCTTGATTGTTTCAAATTCATTGTCAAGTGAGAGGTCAAGACCCAGATCGCTTATGATACCATTATATCTGTCTGCAATTGCGCTGAATGCATTTTCAATATTCTTGTTTTCCATTGCAAGATTATTGCAGTTATAAAGCATGTCTGTAACCTTTATATCAGCAGAAAAACGCTTACCCGGTGCAGATGGCACAACAAATCTGCGTCTATCGTCAGCTTTAATAATTTCAGCAGCCTTTGTAATCTGCTTTGCATCTGCAAGACTGCTTCCACCAAATTTTACTACCTTTAAATTCATGTTTCATTTCTCCTAACCGTTCAAGATGTGCTGCATTAAACGTATAAAACAGCTTACTTAAATAGTATAGAGCATTTTTCCATAAAAATCAAGTGTAAAACAAACCAAAATACACACACTTTTCGTATGTCTTTTTGTCGAATACGCTTGTACGTCACAGACGGACATATTATCATGATATTTTGAGGGCTTTATATATGTCAATTCCGTCGTTTAATTTGCCACAAAGAAACTTTCTGCATTTTTGATAGTTTGAAAATGTTCGTATTGCTTTTTCTTCACTTCCATATACTTTCCAGAAACCGCACAGCTTAAAATTTTCCCCTTTATTCTCAATAAAGCCTTTAACGTCTTCAAGAGGATAATCAAGGAAAACACCTATTTCATGGGGGAAATCATGACAGACTTCAATACGTTTTGCAAGATGATCAAGATTTTCTTCGATTGAAGTGTTGTCGGGATATCCGCATTCTCCAAGCATACTTTTTATTTCTTGATTTTCAAGCTTTTTTGCAAGAAGTTTTTCGTTGTATACAAGCATAAGGGAACGTTTTTTGCATTCACATAATATCCTTGTTTTAAGTCCTTTTACAGATGCTTTTTTATTGAAAACCCTGCTGTGATATCCTATTTCAAATTCTTCCGATAAAAGTGAAATCAAACTCGCACATTTTATGCCGAGTAATGTGGGCGCAGAATGAAAAGCAAGTTTTTTGTTGAAGTTATCATATTCAGTCTGTGACATTATTTTTCTCCTTTCGCTTGTTAGCTTACGCTAACTTATAAACAGTATTGTTCCAGTACTGTTTTAAGGGCATTTGCACTTGCGTTATGTATCCTTGCAACAGGGATACCATGCTTCTGTGAACGCTGATTAACGGTTTTTGCCATTTTGTGGGAACAGGTATTTGTAAATAATACCATTAAATCAGGTGTGCCCAGCTTATTGTCAAAGTCTGACTGTATTTGCGTAAACACCTTTGCCTTGCAATTATATGATTTGCATATATCCTTATATCTTGTGGCCATACGGTCATTGCCACCAACAACTACTATACTCATAATTTATTCCTTTCTACATACAGTTAGCGTTTGCTAACCTAATCAAATTATACACACAATTCCAGAGTTTGTCAAGTATAATTTTGAAAAAAGTTGTGTTTTTTTATTGTTGGTGATATAATAAATGAAAAATCAGTTTGAGGAGATTTGAAAATGGCATCAACCAAAGAATATCTTGATTACATACTTGAACAGCTTTCAGAGCTTGAAGAAATAACATACCGTTCCATGATGGGAGAATATCTGCTTTACTTTAAGGGTAAGCTTTTTGGTGGAGTGTATGATAACAGGTTTCTTGTAAAACCTGTCAAATCAGCTGTGTTGCTTATGCCTGATGCAGAACAGGAAATACCATACGATGGTGCAAAGCCTATGCTTATGGTTACGGAGATTGAAAACAAGGAATTTTTAGCAAGGCTTGTTGAAAATATGTATGATGAGCTTCCGTCACCGAAGAAAAGAAAATAAAGAGAATACAAAAAGTTTGTCCTTCATATAGTAATTACTGGTATAAACATAAAATCAACGACAAATGTTTGCATTATCCGATAAAATGTGATATAATGAACTTGATTGGACGTTTTTTTAACACATTATAATAGGTGTACTATTTCTGTGAAAGGTATGAAAAATATGGCTACTTATTCTCTCGGTATCGATGTAGGCTCAACAACGGTTAAAACTGTTATTATTGACGAAAACAATCAGATAATCTATTCTGAATATCAGCGTCATTTTTCAAAAGTAAGGGAAGCTGTGAAACAGCAGCTTGAAATTATCGCTGAAAAATATCCGAATGATACATTCCGTCTTTCAATGACAGGTTCAGCAGGTCTTGGTCTTGCAACAGGTGCAAAAATTCCGTTTGTACAGGAAGTAAATTCTGCATTTTTAGCAGTAAAAGAAAAATTTCCTGACGCAGATGCTGTTATTGAGCTTGGTGGTGAAGACGCTAAAATTATCTTCCTGACAGGTGGCGTTGAACAGCGTATGAACGGTTCATGTGCAGGTGGTACAGGTGCGTTTATTGATCAGATGGCTACTCTTTTAGGTGTGACTGTTGATACAATGGACGAAATGTCACTTACTGCACAGAAGGTTTATCCTATTGCGTCAAGATGTGGTGTTTTTGCAAAATCAGACATTCAGCCTCTTTTAAATCAGGGAGCAAAAAGAGAAGACATCTGCGCAAGTATTTTTCAGGCAGTAGTAGACCAGACGGTTTCGGGTCTTGCACAGGGAAGAACTATTGAGGGTAAGGTTTTATTCCTGGGTGGTCCACTTTCATTTATCAAGGGTCTGAGAAAGGCTTTTGTAACTTCACTTGAACTTGAAGAGGGAAAAACAGCCATATTCCCGAAGGAAGCTCCTGTTTTTGTTGCTCTCGGATGTGCATTGTTTTCACAGAAAAGTAAGGAAAGCTTTAAAATTTCCCAGATTATCGAAAAAATTGACAACGCAAAGACAGGTAACGGTGTTGTGACAGGCGAGCCGCTTTTTGATACCCGTAAAGAATATGAAGAATTTATTGAAAGACATAAAAAATGCGACCTTCAGTATGCTGACCTTCATACATACAAGGGTAATGCTTTTCTTGGTATAGATGCCGGTTCCACCACAACAAAAATAATTCTTATCACAGAAGACTGTCGTATTTTATATCAGCACTATTCATCAAACAAGGGACAGCCTCTTGACAGAATAGCGTCAAAGCTTAAAAAGATTTACGCTGAAATGAACCCTGAAATCAATATTATAGGCTCTGCTGTAACAGGCTACGGCGAAGAGCTTATCAAGGCGGGACTTTCAATTGACCATGGTATTGTTGAAACGGTTGCTCACTTTAAGGCAGCATCGCATTTCTGTCCTGATGTTGACTTTATTATAGATATCGGCGGACAGGATATCAAGTGCTTTAAAATCAAAAATCACAGTATAGATTCAATCATGCTTAATGAAGCATGTTCATCGGGCTGTGGTTCATTTATACAGACTTTTGCACTTGCTCTCGGTTATGATATTGCAGATTTTGCCGAACTTGGACTTATGGCTAAAAACCCTGTTGACCTCGGTTCACGCTGTACAGTATTTATGAACAGTAGTGTAAAACAGGCTCAGAAGGACGGTGCCACTGTTGAAGATATTTCAGCAGGGCTTTCATCATCAATTATTAAAAATGCTATCTACAAGGTTATCAGAGCAAAATCCCCTGAAGAGCTTGGCAAAAATATTGTAGTACAGGGTGGTACATTCTTAAATGACGCTGTACTTCGTGCCTTTGAAAAGGAAATGGGCAGAAATGTTATCCGTCCTGCAATTTCGGGACTTATGGGTGCATTCGGTGCGGCTCTGTACGCAAAGGAAAAAACAAAGGGAACTTCAACTCTTATTTCTCCTGTTGACCTTGACAAGTTTTCATATACTTCAAAATCAGCACAGTGTGGTGGCTGTACAGCAAAGTGCGGACTTAACATCATCACATTCTCTGACGGCGGCAGATTTATTTCAGGTAACAGATGTGAAAGAGGTGCCGGAAAGAAGCTTTCTGAAGAAAGCGAAAGCCTTTACGATTTCAAATACAATCTTCTGCTTGAAATGGCAGAAAAGAGAATTGAAAATCCTGTTGCAACTGTTGGACTTCCTATGGTGCTTAACTTCTATGAACTTTTACCATTTTGGAAAACTCTCTTTAATGAAGTGGGAATTGATGTTGTAATTTCTGATGAAAGCTCAAGAGATATCTATTACCTCGGACAGCATACAATTCCGTCAGATACAGTATGCTATCCGGCAAAGCTTGCACATGGTCATATTGAAAGTCTCTTAAACAAGTATGTTGACTTCATTTTCTATCCATGTATGAGCTTTAATATAGACGAGGGCGAAAGTGATAACCACTTCAACTGCCCTGTTGTTGCGTATTATCCTGAGCTTATTGTTGCAAATAATGCAAGACTTAACGCAGATAACTTTATTTATCCGTACCTTGACATAAACAGTGAAAAGAATGTTGTAACTGTTATGGCAAAGGCTCTTAAAAAATATGGTATCAAGAAATCACAGATTAAGTCTGCTGTAAAGAAAGCATATACAAGTCTGTCGGATTACAGAAATGAAATTTACAACCGTGGCAATCAGATTATTTCACATGCAAGGGCAAACGGACAGAAGATTATTGTTCTTTCGGGACGTCCTTACCATATTGACAAGGAAATAAATCATGGTATTCAGAAGCTTATCACAAGTCTTGGAATGGCTGTGGTATCTGAAGATGCTGTGTTCCAGCACGGACATTATCCTGACCCTAACGTACTCAATCAGTGGAGTTATCATGCAAGACTTTATCGTGCTGCTCAGTATGTAACTACCCAGCCTGATATGCAGCTTGTGCAGCTTGTTTCATTCGGTTGTGGTATTGATGCTATCACTACTGATGAAGTAAGGGAAATTCTTGAAAGCAAGGGTAAGCTTTACACTCAGCTTAAAATTGATGAAATAAACAATCTCGGTGCGGCAAAAATCAGACTGAGAAGTCTTGTTGCGGCAATGGAAGAAAAATAAGGAGGCAAAAAATGAATTATCCTGTTTTTAAAGATGAGATGAAATCGGAATATACAATTCTTGTACCTGACATGCTTCCTGTACATTTCAAGCTTATCATAAGTATCCTTAAAAAGTACGGCTATAATGTGGAACTTTTGCAGACTTCAACACGTGAAGTTGTTGACGAAGGTTTGAAAAATGTACATAACGACACATGCTATCCTGCACTTCTGGTTATCGGACAGTTTATAAATGCACTCAAAAGCGGTAAATATGACATAAACAAAACGGCTCTTATGCTAACTCAGACAGGTGGCGGCTGTCGTGCCTCAAACTATATTCATCTGCTGAGAAAGGCTCTTAAAAAGGAATTTCCACAGGTGCCTGTAATTTCCCTTAATTTAAGCGGACTTGAAAAGGGAAGCAGTCTTACACTCAGTTTACCGCTTCTTATTAAGGTTGCAATTTCTATTTTTTATGGTGACCTGCTTATGTCGCTTTATAATCAGTGCAAGCCTTATGAAATTAATGAGGGGGATACGGAAAAGACAAGAGAAAAATGGCAGAAGCTTCTTCCACCGATATTTAACAGTAAAGAATTTATGAAGGTGGAAAAATACTGCACTCTTATCCTTGACGATTTTGCAAAAATCAAACGCAGAAAAGAAAATAAGGTAAGAGTTGGTATTGTAGGAGAAATATATGTAAAGTACTCCCCTCTTGCAAACAATCACCTTGAGGAATTTCTGCTTTCAGAAGGCTGTGAACCGATAGTTCCTGCCCTTATGGAATTTGTTATGTATTGCCTGGCAGGTGGTATTGCAGACGGAAAGCTTTATCAGCGAGGCGGCAAAAAAATACTTGTAAATAAAATCAGTTATAAATTCCTCTATTCACTTCAGAAAAAAGTTATAAAGACAATAAACAAGCATGGCGTTTTTGAAGCACCTCATGATTTTGAACATATAAGACATCTGGCTGACAAATATATCAGTCAGGGTGTAAATATGGGCGAAGGCTGGCTTATTCCTGCCGAAATGGCTGCACTTGCTGAAACAGGTACGGAAAACATTATCTGTGCTCAGCCGTTTGGTTGTCTGCCGAATCATATTGTTGCAAAGGGTATGTCAAGAGTTATTAAAACAGCTTACCCTGATGCAAATATTGTTGCTATCGACTATGATCCGGGTGCAACTAAAGTAAATCAGGAAAACAGAATCAAGCTTATGCTTGCAAATGCTAAAAAATCTGATACAAAAGAAGTTCAGACAGTATAACCATGTCGCAGATGTCCCCCGCCTCTTAGGCGG
>JAZQZW010000127.1:0-15664 GCA_045634285.1 Oscillospiraceae bacterium | reverse complement strand
GCGGTTATTACCGCTCTTTTTTCCGACCTGAATGATGATACAAAGGCAAGACTTGATGAGCTTGGCATTTCCTACGACAATGATGAGATAACCATTACAAGAGAAATAAATTCAGACGGCAAGAACAGTGCACGTATAAATTCACGTACTGCTTCCGTTTCAACCTTAAAGGAAATAGGAGAGCTTCTGGTTACAATTCATGGTCAGCATGACAATCAGATTTTGCTTTTGCCTGAGAGGCATATAAATGTTCTTGACAGCTTTGGTAATGCCGAAGAAATGATTGAGGACTACAGGAATGATTTTAAAAAATTGCAGGAGCTTGCAAAAAAAATCGGAGCTGCAAATAAGGCAAGACTTGAGGCAAAAGAAAAAATCGTACTTTTAAAATCACGTATGGAGGACCTTAAAACCCTGGATTTAACCCTTGAGGAATATGAAAGTCTTGAAGCTGAATACAAGCAGATAAAAAATATGGACAGCATTTTACATGCCCTTTCAGCAGTTGCCGGAATTTTAAACAGCGACAACGGTGTAAATGTCATGGATATGGTGACAAATTCAGAGTCAATACTTTCAGATATTTCAGAATGCTCAGAGGAAATAAACACCCTTTGCGACAGACTGACTGCTGTTAAAATTGAGCTTTCTGACATATCTGACGAAATATCAGGCGTCTATGACAGTTTTGATATTGATGAAGGCAGAATTGAATATGTATGTTCAAAGTATGCTTTTATAAATTCAATTCAGAGAAAGTATAACTGCGACTATGCAGAACTTCTGAATCTTTACAGGGAAACAGCACAGGAGCTTGAATCCATTGATTTTTCAGACGATGATTTAAAGAAGCTTTGTGAGGAAAAGGACACACTTCTTCATGAGGTAACAAACAAGGCGAAAAAATTATCAGAGCACAGAAAGAAAACTGCCAAAGCTTTTGTAAAGCAGGTTATTGATGAACTGAGATTTCTTGATATGCCTGATGTTGTGCTTGAGGTTGCACATGAAACGGGCAAGCTTACTGTCAGCGGCATGGACAAGATAGAATTTCTTATATCGGCAAATAAGGGTGAAACACCAAAGCCGATTGCAAAAATTGCTTCAGGCGGTGAGCTTTCAAGAATTATGCTTGCACTTAAAAGTGTAATAGCGGACAAGGATTCTGTACCGACAATGATTTTTGATGAAATTGATACAGGTGTTAGCGGCAGAGCGGCTCAGAAAATAGGTATAAAGATAAGAAAAATAAGTAAAATAAGACAGGTATTGTGTGTAACACATCTTTCACAGCTTGCAGTTATGGCAGACAGCCATCACCTGATAGAGAAAAAAAGTACAGGAGAAAGAACTTCTACAACTGTTACACTTCTTGACCAGAATGGAAGAATAAACGAAATAGCGAGAATTATGGGCGGTGAAAATCCGAGCGAGCTTATTTTAAAAAGTGCAGCGGAGGAACTGAAAAAAGCCGCAGAAATATAACGAGGTGAATAATGGAATATTTTCTCAATGCCGGAATTTTAGGAGGCATTTTTGCAGTACCAAATTCGGTGGTTGATAATTATATAAAGCTTGCAAATGAAGCAGCTGTGAAGGTTTTGCTTTACGTACTAAGAAACAGCAATCAAAATCTTTCATCAGCACTTATTGCATCAGCACTTAACATAACTGAAAATCAGGTGGAGGAGGCTTTTGTTTTCTGGGAAAATGCAAATATTTTCCCGAAATCATTACAATCTGAAGCTGCTGCGGTTAATACGGTTCAGACTGTCTCCGAACCTGCTGAGTCTGTACAGCCACAGGTAAACACACCGCCACAGACCTCTGCTCCGCAGAAAAAGGTTATACAGCAGGAAAGGGCAGATTACAATATAAATCCGTCTGAAATTGCCGCACGAGTGGAGTCTTCAGAGGATATAAAATGCCTGTTTACCATGTCTGAACAGACCTTTGCAAGACCTCTTACCCATACTGAACAGAGAGGTCTTATTTGGATTCATGATTATCTCGGACTTTCAACTGAGGTTATTCTTATGCTGACGGTATTCTGCATTTCGGCAGACAAAGGGAATATCAGATACATAGAAACTGTTGCACAGGACTGGGCTGAAAGAGAAATAAACACTTTAGAGCTTGCACAGAATGAGATAAAAAGACTTGAAGAAGGTCAGGGCTTTAACAGGAAAATTATGAAAATTTTTGGAATGAACAGAAAGCCGACTTCAAAACAGCAGGCATTTATTGACAACTGGAAAGAAAAGAATTACAGCCTTGAACTTATAGAATATGCTTATGAAAAGACAATAGAGTCGATAGACAAGCTTAATTTTCCGTATCTCAATAAAATCCTTGAAAACTGGTATGCTGAGGGTCTTCTGACAAAAGCTCAGATTGATGGTTATAAAAAGCCTGATTCACAGCCTCAGAGCAAGGATTATTCATTTGACCTTGACGAATACAAATCACTGGTAAATAATTTTGGAGAATAATTATGGCAGACAAAAAGGCAATTATCAGCAAGGCTATAGCCGAAGTTCAGAACAGGCGTAATATGGCAAAGGCTGAAAACGACCTGCATTTTCAGGAAATAGACGCAAAAATTCCTGAAATAGCAGAAATCAATCTACAGCTTGCACAGACAGGCAGGCAGATTCTGACAATTATTGAGGAACATGAGAATGTCAGACAGCGTATAGAAGAACTCAAGGAAAAAAATCTTCAGGCACAGCAGATGATAAAAATGCTGCTTGCTGAAAGAGGCTATCCCCAGGACTATCTTACTATCAAATATACTTGCGAGAAATGTTCGGACACAGGCTTTGTAAACGGAAAGAGATGTGAATGTCTTAACAAGCTCATTACTTCCATGACTACAAGCTCAATGAACAGTAATTCTCAGATAAATTTATGCAGCTTTGATACTTTTGATATAAATCTGTATCAGGGGAACGATATGGCTGATACCGAGCAGAAAAGAAATACCATGCGCCGTATTTTAAGACAATGCAGGGATTTTGCAGACAATTTTGGTAAATCTTCCGGAAATATTCTTATGTTCGGTCGCACAGGACTTGGAAAAACACATCTTTCCCTTGCGATTGCAAATGAGGTGCTGAAAAAAGGCTATAACGTGCTTTACGATTCCACTCTGAATTATCTCAACCAGATTGAAAAGGAGCATTTCGGCAGGTCTGATAACGAAACGGATACGCTTTCACAGCTTCTTGAGGCAGATTTGCTGATTCTTGATGACTTAGGTTCTGAATATTCAAAGCCTTTTTACATATCTACCATTTACAATATTATAAATACACGTATCAACAAAGGACTTTCAACCATTATAAACACTAATTTAAGCCATGAGGAAATGCTTCAGAAGTATGAAGAAAGAATTATTTCAAGGCTTTTTGCCATATATGAAAGCTTTGAGTTTGTGGGCAAGGACATAAGGCTTATAAAGAGAAAGATGGGAAATTAAAATGAAATCAGTTTATTTTACAAGGCATGGGCAGACTGTCTGGAATGTGG
The DNA here is from genome assembly GCA_045634285.1 of Oscillospiraceae bacterium. Taxonomy (GTDB): domain Bacteria; phylum Bacillota; class Clostridia; order Oscillospirales; family Ruminococcaceae; genus Porcipelethomonas. Next base: position 12,133 of record JAZQZW010000127.1, on the reverse strand, counting down.
AAAACAAAATCTGCGGTATAACTGATATTGAGCTTACGCAGAAAGGTTATGAACAGGCAGAGGCTCTTGGAAGAAAAATTCTTGAAGAAAAGTACCGGATTGATGAGATACTTTATTCACCCCTTATACGTGCTGCAGATACGGCAAGGCATATTTCCGAAATCACAGGTATTCCTGCAAGAGAGGAACTGCGTCTGAAGGAACAGTGCTTTGGTAAATATGAGGGAACTGAGAGAAACGGAGCAGAGTTTTCAGATGCAAAGCAGCATTTTATTGACAGCTATGAGGGCGGTGAATCAATGCTTAAGCTTGCACAGCGTATATATAATCTGCTTGATGAACTGAAAAATAATGACAAAACATATCTTCTTGTTGCGCATAACGGAATTTCAAGGGTTATTCACTCTTATTTTTACGATATGACCAATGAAGAATATGCAAATTTTGGTATAGGGAATTGTGAGATTTTAAAGTTTGATTTTTAAAAGCAAAGGATAGTGAAAAACAATTGGAAAAAGAATATTTTGAGTCGGCACCGATAGTAAAATCAATAGCAAAGTTTGCTGTGCCGACGGTACTCAGTCAGATGGTAACGCTTATTTACAATCTGGCGGATACCTTTTTTGTAGGACAGACCAACGACCCGAATCAGATTGCGGCACTTACGCTCAGCTTTCCGATTTTTATGCTGCTGGTTGCTGTTGCAAACCTTATGGGAATAGGTGCAAACAGTCTTATATCACGTTCGCTGGGAATGAAAAAGCCTGAGCAGGCAAGAAAAGCTTCGGCATTCGGCTTTTACGGAGCAATACTTGTAACGATAGTCTATGCTGCTGCCTTACTGATTTTTATGAAGCCTGTTCTTACGGTTATCGGTGCAAGCAGTGCTACATATGACTATACCAAATCATACCTTATATGGACCGTTGTAATCGGCGGCGTTCCTACAGTTATGAATCTTGTAATGGGACATCTTATACGTGCTGAGGGCAACTCAAAGCAGGCAAGTATCGGTACTGCACTCGGCGGTGTTATTAATATTTTACTTGACCCGATTTTAGTTCTTGTTCTTGATATGGGTATAACAGGTGCGGCAATTGCTACAGCAATTTCAAACTTTATCGGTATGCTTTATTTCTTTGTGATTATTTACAGAACACGAGGAAAGACGGTTGTTTCACTCAGCCTTAAGGATATAAGCTTAAGCCGAAAGATTGTGTCAGAGGTTATTCTTGTGGGATTTCCTGCGGCACTTGTCATTCTGCTGGGAAGTGCGGGAAATATTGTACTTACTCATTACATGTCACCATACGGTGATGTCAATGTTGCTGCGTTTGGTATCGTTCAGAAGGTGGGTTCGATTGCAATTCAGATAAGCGTTGGTCTGACGCAGGGAATCATGCCACTTATCGGATATAATTATGCGGCAGGAAATCATGAACGTACAAAGGCAGTATGCAAGGTTTCTTTTGTGATTCTTTTAATCTATGCTGTATTGTGTGTTGCAGTTGTCGAACTTTTCCCAAATGCAATAATCAGTATCTTTATTGATGAGGTTCAGACGGTTTCACTTGGTGTTGATTTTGCAAAACGCTGGATTGTATGCGCACCGGGAATGTGTATGGTAATGATGCTCAACAGTATCTTTCAGGCTATGGGTAAATGGAAGCAGTCGATGTTCTTGTCGGTATTCCGTCAGGCAATACTTCTGATTCCGCTTCTTATTGTTATGAACAGCGTAATGGGAAAATACGGACTTGTATTTTCACAGCCTTTAAGCGATACAACATCAATGATAATCGGATTTATTCTGTATTTTATAATGCTCAGGGGGCAGAAAAAAACAAAATAAACAAAATGTCTGCCTTTTAAAAAGGCAGACATTAAAATTTTAAAAGCTTGTCATATTTTTTATATTCGGGAAAGATTTTTTCAAGGTCGTTATAAAAATTCTTTGAATGATTCTGATGAATAAAGTGCATATACTCATGACAGAAAACACCGTAAATGCATTCGGCAGGGTAGTCGATAAGACGCAGATTCATTGAAAATCTGCCTTTTACATAATTACAGCTTCCCCAGCGGGTTTTCATAAGTTTTATTGTAACCGATGCAAGCGGAACGCTGTAGCCTGCATTTTTAAAAAGCTCATACACTCTGCGGTTTATATCAGAATACAGTGAGACGCATTTATCTGATTTCCATTTGAAAATTAAAAATAATACATTTTCAAGATTGTTTTTATCGGTAGTGTAAACATTAAAAATATCATTTTCAAAAACAATCTTGTTTTCATTACTTTCAACTATATTTACGGGATATTCTTTTCCCAGATATTTTGTTGATGAAATATTGCTCAGATTGTTTTTGCGTGATTTAAGCTTTTGAGAAGCTTTGAAGAATTTATCGGCATTTTTAAGAAGAATTTTTTCAATATAATCTTCAGGAACAGACTTGTTTGCTGAAATGTAAACAGTACCATCTTCGTGAAGACGCATATTGATATTTTTGACCCTTTTGCGTTCAAGAACGTAAAAAAGTTCTTTTCCGTTGTAAATTACAGATTTCATAAAACTCCTTTAAAGAAACGGGTGATTTAAATGAATAAATTATTCAGACATTTTATAACTGTTACAAGACATCGTAATGCTGTAATCAGGCATTGCTTTAAGGCGGGCATACCATTTCAGGGACTTATGCATGACCTGTCAAAATACAGCAGGGATGAGTTTGTAAACGGTGTTAAATTCTATCAGGCCACACGTTCACCCCATGAAGCTGAACGTGAAACATACGGCTTTTCATACGCATGGCTTCATCATAAGGGTAAAAACAAGCATCATTTTGAATACTGGGTTGATTACAGCCATGTTACCAAGCAGCTTATTGCTGTAAAAATGCCGCTTAAATATGTAAAGGAAATGTTCTGTGACAGGGTAGCAGCAAGTAAAATCTATATGAAAGACAATTACACCGACAGCTCTCCGCTTGAATATTTTCTTCGTGCCAAAGGTAAACGATTTATAAATCAGGAAACATCTGATTTGATTGAAAGTCTGCTTGTAATGCTTAAAGATAAGGGCGAAAAGGAAACATTCAGATACATAAGACAGCTTAAAGAATATTAAGGGACTGCTTTTGCAGTCCCTTTAATTTTTATTTGCTGTGTGTTCCGAAAATCCGGAGTGTTTCCATAAGCTCACCGATATTAATAGGCTTTGCAAGATGTGAATTCATACCCGATTCCAGTGCTTTATTTTTATCTTCTTCAAAAGCATTTGCAGTCATTGCAACAATAGGGATATCGGCAAGAATACGGTCGTCAAGTGATCTGATAGCCTGTGTTGCCTTATATCCGTCCATATACGGCATCTGAATATCCATAAGAATAAGGTCGTAGTAATTTGCACTTGAATTTTTAACCTTTTCAACTGCAATTGAGCCGTCTTCAGCTTCTTCTACTATAATGCCAACTTCTTCAAGAATATCCTTGGCAATTTCTCTGTTAAGCTCATTATCCTCAACAAGAAGGATTCTCATACCTGTAAGCTCTGCATCGTTGAATTCGGTTGTTTCCTGCTGCTTTGGAGGTGCTTTCTTCTGAATACGGAAGGACATGTGGATTTTAACGGTTGTACCTACTCCAAGTTCACTTTCTACTTCAATAGAACCGCCCATAAGGTCAACAAGATTTTTTGTGATTGACATTCCAAGACCTGTGCCCTGAATACCACTTACGGTTGAAGTCTTTTCACGTGAGAACGATTCAAAGATATGGCTTACAAATTCCTGACTCATACCAATACCGTTATCACTTACATTGAAGTCGAATGAAGCATAGTCTTCCTTTTCATCAGGTGTCTGGTATACAAGAACATTTACTTCACCACCAGGTCGTGTGTACTTAACAGCGTTGCTTGTGATATTGAGAAGAACCTGATTGAAGTGAAGAACGTCAATATAAAGATGCTCGTTTCTGATGTCGGTAATTTCAAGATTAAGTTTGATATCCTGCTCTGTGGCAGTTTCACGCATGATAGAAATGACTTCTTCTGTATTTGAGTAAATGTTTGCCTGTTTTTCTTCAATTGAAACCTTACCACTTTCAATACGTGCCATATCAAGAACGTCATTGATAAGCTGCAGCAGGTGTGTACTTGAAACTTTTACCTTTTCAATGTATTCGTTTACACGTTCCTTATTGTCAAGGTGCTTCTGAGCCATTGATGTAAAGCCGATGATAGCGTTCATAGGTGTACGGATATCATGCGACATATTGAAAAGGAAAGCACTCTTTGCCTGGTTTGCAGCTTCGGCATTCTGTTTTGCAATCTGAAGCTGTCGCTGGTTCTCGTGTTCTTTTTTAATCTGGTCATTTTTGTCAACGATACCTACGATAAATTCGCTTGGTTCAGGTGAATCACCAACCTTGATGAACTGCATTTCATAATAGCGTATATCGTTATTTTCGATTCTTCTTGGTGTGATAGAGAATGACTTGGATCTTCTGAAACGTTTTTTGATATTGTCAATAGATGTGGCTTCTGCAACCATTTCTATGTCTTCTTCATAGACAATATAGTTGAGGTAAAGATTGAGAACATCAAGGTAGTCAAACTTACCGCTTTTGATTTCCTTGCCGAAACGTCTTTCAATATCAGGATATAAAGTATATGGTTTGAGTTTAAGTGTATGGATATTAACAAGGAAGAGGGAAGTGTATTCGCTTCCGAGCACTTCGATAATGTCACGGTTTTCCTTAAGCTCGTCTGCTTTTCTCTGCTGTTCGCTTATATCCTTTATAATTGTAAGCGCCATGATATCGCCTGAACGTTCATCTCTTGTAAGGAAGAATATTTTTCTGAGGCATTTAACAACACCTGTTGGTGTTGTTGCCCAGAATGAAGTTTCAGGCATATGATTGCCCTTTTCATAGCATTCAATAAGATACTGACGTGTTATTTTGGAAAGAGTTTCCTTTACATTCGGAACTTCATGGTTTTCCACATACCAGTGCTGGAAATCATCAAAATTAAACGGCATTGACATGTTTACTGTATTGGATACAATCTGGAATTCACCGTCGATAAATTCAAAAATATCACTGATAATCAGATTCTTGGTGAGATTACATTCAAAGAAACCAATAGCATCTGAGAATATGGCCTTCTGATAGTTACGTTCCTTTTCATAGAGCATTTCAAGAGTCTTGTTCTGCTCAATTTCATGTCTTGTAACCTCGTCAATATTCTGTATTCCGATAACAATATTGTTATGACCTATCATAACATTGTCCCGGATAATTCTTGTGCGGTAGTATAAAAGCTCGCCGTTTCGGTCAATACGGTAGTTTATGTAGTAGTATGATGATTTTGCAAGCTCCTGTTCAATTTTTCTTTTGCTGATTGCTCTGAGAAAGTCTAACCTGTCTTCTTCGCATACAATCTGCTCTGCAAAATATCGCATTTTTTCGTCAAAATCTTTGTATTTGTCAAATGCAGTTAGACGATTGTGAAAATCAGGAGTTGAACGATAAACTATTGCATCACCATTATCAAGATTTATGTAGTAAAGACCTTCAAAATCATTTGAAAAGCTGTTGATAATTGCTTCCTGCTGAAGATTTGTTTTCTGCTGAACCTGAAGCTGCTTGATGCGTTCTGCTTCTGCTCTCATTTCAAGGTCAACATTATGGAATGCAACAACAATGCTGTCAGGAGTAGAGTTAGTGTCAGGGTTTGTAATCTTTGCCTGATAGTAAATAGGTTCATCATTTATAAGCATACGGAAACATATGCAGTATACCTTGTTGTTTGTAAGCTCTCTGATAATTTTTTCTCTTTTAAGAGATTCGCGTACATGATTTCTGTCGGCAGGGTATACAACCTTTTCTATAACACCAAATGTATTCTTTACAAATTCTTTTCCGTCCTGTTCAAAAATACCCATATCCTTGAAGAAAGAACTTGCACTGTACATTGTAAGTTCATAGGTTGAAAGAGAAACTGAGAATACACAGTCATAGTTTTCGGAAATACCATCAAGAACGATTTTTCTGTGAAGATGCTCTTTTTCTTTTATTACAGTCTGAGTTACATCTTTAAGGACACTGAAAGCAATAATATCTCCGGTATCCTCGTCCTGCTTTATGTAAAATGTATTTTTGTAACAGATATCGGCATCGTTTTTCTTGTGCCAGAAAGTAAATTCCGGTGTACTGTTACCATTTTCGTAAAGATTTATAAGCTGGTCACAGTTTATCTGTGAAAGATGTTCAAGATTATTGTTTACATCTGTTGTTGTAAGAATAATTTTTCTTATAAGATTGTTTACTGTAAACGGAGGAGCAAGTCCCATTTCGTCGGTTTTTACACGTTCATTTCCGTTTGTGATTTCGTAAATATCACTTGTAACAATATTAAGAGAGAGGTTACATTCGAATAATGTTACAATATCATCGGAGAAGATAGCCTTTTTGAAGAATGAATCCTTTTTAAGACTGTTAATCTGCTTCATTTCAGCGTCTATTTCCTGGAAGAAAAGGACAGCCTGAACCTCATCATTCTGGCGGCTTATATGTGCAGTTGTTTCAAACCAGAAAGAAACATCAGCGTAATGAGATTCTCTGTGACGCATTGAAACCTTTGTTTCTCCGTTTTCAAAAGCTTTAAGCAGACCGGCACAGCTGAATTTTTCTTCGAACTGTCTTTTCTGTCTTCTGTCAGGAATATCGCTGACAATTCTTCTTATGAAATGGTCATAATAGCCTGTCTTGAATGCGTCGTTTGGCTCAAAAATAGCACAGTCGATGATGTGATATTTGTTTTTTGTCAGATTAACACTGACGCTTACTGAATATACTTTTTTTATAGCGTCAATTAACATGTTTGTGTCGATATTAAAAATATTGTTTTCAGTAGTATTCATATGATACGCCTCTTTCATTGTGTCAAAAAACAACTTGGACATCTTATAATTTATCAGTTTAAATAAATTTTAACATAAAAAAGCAAATTTGTCAAGTATAAATAAAAAAATATGATATTTTGTTATTGAATTGTTAAATTTTATCAATGAGTGAGGAGCTTTCTTTCGTCACAGTATTCACATTCAATTGTATCGCCAACACCGAGGAATGATTTTGGAAGATAATTTTCATAATTTGTAATACACTTAGGATTTGAACATGAACATCCATGATGAAGGCTTCCTTTTAAGAGGCTTGTGCTTGTGTCAGCTTCAAGCATTGTCATGATAAGTGCCATTCTTACGTACATTCCGTATTTTGCCTGCTTAAAATATATTGCACGGCTGTCATCATCAACTTCTACTGCTATTTCATCAACTCTTGGCATAGGGTGCATAACTATCATGTCAGCACGAGCCTTACTGAGTTTTTTTCTGTCAAGGATATATGTATCCTTCTGTGCAAGGTATTCTTCTTCACTTGCAAATCGTTCTCTCTGAATACGTGTCATGTAAAGCATATCAAGGTCGTTTATAACCTCATCAAGTGAAGATACTTCTGTGTACTTGCTGCCGCTTGCTGTGATTACGTCCTTTATGTAAGACGGCAGACGGAGCTGAGGGGTTGAGATAAGCACAAATGTATTTCCTGAATATGCCGAAAGAGCCTTGCAGAGTGAATGTACTGTTCTGCCGTTGACAAGGTCGCCGCAAAGACCGATATTGAGATTGTCAAGACGTCCTTTTTCTTCCTTGAGTGTCAGAAGGTCGGTAAGAGTCTGGGTAGGGTGGAGATGACCACCGTCACCTGCGTTTATAACAGGACAGTCGGCAGTAAGTGCGGCAGCCTTTGCGGCTCCCGGAAGAGGGTGACGCATAACAAGGATATCCGCATAGTTGCTGACAATCTTTGTTGTATCCTTTAAATTTTCACCCTTTGCAACAGAAGAAGTAGCAGGATTGTCAAAGCCTATGATACTTCCGCCAAGACGAATCATGGCAGACTGAAATGACATCTGTGTTCTGGTTGATGGTTCGTAAAAGAGTGTTCCCATAATTTTGCCGTCACAGGCATGGGTAAATCTCTGTGGGTGAAGCTTTATTTCATGCCCCAGATCTATAATTTTATTCCACCATGAAACAGGGTAGTCGTTTAAGTCAATAAGATGTGAAAAGTTAGAAATCATTTTTTATTCCTCCATTTTTTATAAAAGTGATGAGCCGTTTACAATCATTTTAAACTGCACTCCAAGATAGGAGCAGGCACGTTTACATAAAAGCATGCGGTTTAAGAAAATTTCAAAATATTCGATAACATTTGAAATTTCTGTATCTATAATCATATCAAGAATAATTGCTGTTTTGCTTTCGTTAAAGTAAATCACCGATTTTTCAACCGCATAATTTACCCTGTCGTGAATGTCAAATGTGAGAAAGTCATTGTTTCTTACTCTGCTTCTGCGTACATCTGTCTTGTCAGCAATAATAAGCGCTGCTGAAATCGGGTCAACAGGCTGTGCAGTTGATTCGTCATGATTGCCTATTGCAGAAATAATAGAGCATATTTCATTGGCAGGCATGCTTAAATTGTCAAGCAGACGGAATGCCATAACAGCACCGCTTTGTGCATGGTCTATTCTATTTATAATATTTCCGATATCGTGCATCATTCCTGCGATTTTTGCAAGCTCTACCTGACGTTCGTCATAGCCCAGCTCTTCTAAAATCATTGCGGCATTTTTTGCAACAATTTCAACATGGGCAAATGAATGCTCTGTATATCCCTGAGCTTCAAGTGCCTTGTCAGCTCTTTTTATATATTCCATTATGTCTGGGTTTTGTTTTATATATTTGTAGGTTACGTTACTCGCCATAAATTATCCTTTCTTAATAAATTCATCAGTTTCAAAAAATACCTTATGCCATACAAGAAAAGTGTAGACAGTCCAGATTTTTCTGCTGTTGTCAGCTTTTCCGTTTTTGTGATTGTCAAGCAGATTCATAAGAAAATCTTCATTGAAATATTTTTTTGCTGTATCCGAAGCAAAGCTGTTTTTTACAATATTATAATACTTTTCTTCTTTAAGCCAGACACGTATCGGAACAGGGAAGCCCAGTTTCTTTTTAGCTGCTGTTTTTGCTGTCTGCGGAGGGGTATCCTTCTTTGCAGCAAGACGCATAGCATATTTTGTGATATAATTTGTACTGCTGTCGGTCTTTTCCTTATGTGTAACTCTGTACTTTGTCGGAATCTGCTGAGCAAGAGCCATTACTTCCTTGTCAAGAAACGGTACACGAAGTTCCAGGGAATTTGCCATACTCATTTTATCGGCTTTCAGCAAAATATCACCTGTCATCCACATGTGCAGGTCAAGATACTGCATTTTTGTTACATCGTCCTTGTTCTTTACCTTATCGTAGAAAGGTTTTGTGAGAGCCATAGGGTCAGGAGCGTTTGTGCTGATTTTAAGAAGCTTTTTTCTTTCTGCCACAGAAAAAATATTTGCGTTTCCGATAAAGCGTTCCTCAACCGTTTTACCCTTTCTGATAAAGAAGTTTACACCTCTTTTTGCAGGAAGCTTTGCGGCTGTTTTGCCGATTATTCTTCGGACTCCCATAGGAAGTCTGTCGTAGAATGTTCCGTTCGGCTCGCTGTAAACGTTGTATCCACCGAAAATTTCATCAGCACCTTCGCCGGAAAGTACAACCTTAAGCTGTTGTGATGCCAGATTGCATACAAAGTAAAGCGCAACAGCAGCAGGGTCGGCAAGAGGCTCATCCATGTGATACTGAATTTTTGAAAGTGAATCCCAGTATTCCTCAGCAGAAATAACCTTGCTTGTATTTTCTTTTCCGATAGCCTTTGAAAACTCCATTGCCCAGCCGATTTCATTGTACTTTTCATCTTTGCCAAAGCCTACTGTAAATGTTTTGTCAACATCAGCAATTGCGGCAACATAGCTTGAATCAACCCCGCTTGACAAAAAGCTTCCGACCTCAACATCGGCAATTTTGTGGGCATTTACAGAATCGTGGAAGGTATCTGAAATTCTGTTTACCCAGCTTTTAAGTGACGGCTTCTGGTCAGCTTCAAATTTAATTTCCCAATAGCGTTTTATATCAAGCTTACCGTTTTTGAATGTAAAACAATGAGCAGGAGGAAGTCTGAATACATTTTTGAAAAAAGTTTCATTATCTGCTGAATACTGGAATGAAAGATAGCTTTCAAGCGCGTCTGTGTTCAGTTCCTTTTTAAAGTGCGGATGCGGCAGAAAGCTTTTTATTTCTGAACCGAAAAGCAGGCTTTCATTCATAACTGAGTAGTAAAGGGGCTTTATTCCGAAAAAGTCCCTTGCACCGAAAAGTTCCTTTTTGTTTTTATCCCAGATTACAAATGCGAACATTCCACGAAGTTTATTGAGGATATCCTCTCCGTACTGTTCATACCCATGAAGAATAACCTCAGAATCACTGTGAGTAGTGAAAACATGTCCTTTTTCAAGCAGGTCGCTGCGAATACTCTGATAATTGTATATCTCACCGTTGAACAGAAGAATTTTGGATTTGTCTTCATTGAAAATAGGCTGGTCGCCCTGTTCTAAGTCTATAATACTCAGACGTCTGAATCCCAGTGCAATATCATCATCTGTATACTGTCCGCCTGAATCGGGCCCTCTGTGAATGATGGTGTTCATCATTTTTGTGAGGACTTTATCAGCATTGTTTATGTGATTTGTAAATCCGGTAAAACCGCACATATGGTATTTCCTCCAACTTTGCATAATATTCCACATACTATTATACTATAAATTCATTTATTTTTCAATAAAATTGCATAGTAATTTGAAATTTTTTTGAAATTGTAATAATATATTATTTTTTGCTTTCTTTACAGCAATAATTGTATAGATTTATTTTAAGAAAAAGTATTGCAAAATTTGGTTTATTGGGGTATAATAAATCTATACAGAATAAAAGGATATGGAGAAGATTATGGCAAAAAGACGTCGTAACAGGTCGTATACCTACGTAAGAGGTGCAACAAAACCTGTTATTCGTTTCAGATTCAAGGTTGTTTTTTTGATTTTTGCGGTTATGATTGCGGCATGCTTTCTGATATATATGACGGGTGTGAATTTCGGCGGTGACGAAGAAGGTTCATATACTGTAACATGGCAGGAGCATACAGAGGAAACAACTGCAGAAAGCAAAGCAGATGAAAATGATAATAATGAAGCTGAAGCAGATGAAAATAAACAAATAGAAAATCCTGTTCCGGAATGTACTCCGATGTCACAGACATATTTCGGGAAATGCATGTTTGTAGGAGATTCTATTACTGTGGGGCTTTCTGACTATCAGCTTGTTCCTATGAAAAATGTACTTGCTGAAATAGGTATGAATATAGAAAAAATAAATACCGAAACCATGCAGACAGCATACGGTGATACAACAGTTCTTGACGCACTTACTCAGGCAGCACCTGAAAATGTGTACATCATGCTCGGAAGCAACGGCATAGCATGGCTCAGTATTGACGATATGATTGCTGAATATGAGGAATTTGCAAAGGGTGTTCAATCTGCACTTCCTGATACAAAGATATACATTCAGTCAATTCCGCCTGTGACAAAGGCAAAGGAAACAGAAGAAATACCGATACTCAATTCAACAATTGATGAGTATAATTCAAGACTTCTTGATATGGCTAACAAAAACGGTTATTATTATGTTGATGTTCATTCATCGCTTGAAAATTCTGACGGTGCATTACCGGAGGGAGATGCAGCTGATGATGGAATGCATTTTAATAAAACAACGTATGACAAAATGCTTCAGTACATTCTGTCACACGTTGCACAGTAACATAATTTATAAAAGGGAGAAAAGACAATGAACAAAATGAGAAAGACAATTGCAGGTGTTTTTGCAGCTGCAGTTATGCTGCTTTCAGTAACAGGTTGCGGCAGTGAAGGAAAAACAGCAACAAAGCCTCTTAACGAAATTACCCAGGCTGTTATGGACAGCGGTGTAGAATTTCCTGAGATGGTGGAAGTAAGCGAAGATAACTTCCAGTTCAAGTATGGAGTTGTAGCGGAAGATTATTCGGAATTTTCTTTATGGTGGGCAGGCTCAGGCGGTGACGCTGACGAAATCTGCATTGTAA
>JAZQZW010000126.1:0-2330 GCA_045634285.1 Oscillospiraceae bacterium | reverse complement strand
TCCGACTTTTACAAAAACTATTGAAATTTTTATTTATTTGTGTTATACTTAATTTGATTTGAAATTTTTTCAAAATTATGGGAGGTAAAAATGAAAATTTTAAGAAAACTTTCAGCAGCACTTTTAAGTCTTGGAATAACCCTGACCGCTGCTGCTTCCTCTGTTACACCGATGACATTTACAGTATCGGCGGCTGAGGATTATGAAAACTTTGCAAAGGCCCTTCAGTATTCAATGTATTTTTACGATGCAAACATGTGCGGTAATGATGTTGATGAAAACACACAGCTCAGCTGGAGAGGTGATTGTCATACATATGACGCACAGGTTCCGTACAATACTGAATACATAAATCTTTCGGCAGAAATGCTTGAAAAATACGAAAAGTATATTGATGCTGACGGTGATGGATACGTTGATGTATCAGGTGGTATGCATGACGCAGGTGACCATGTAGAATTCGGTATGCCTGAAGCTTATGCAGCATCTACTCTCGGCTGGGGTTATTATGAATTCAGAGATTCTTACATCAAGACTCAGCAGCAGGATCATATTGAAACAATTCTGAGATATTTTAACGATTATTTCATCAGATGTACATTCCTTGATGAAAACGGTGATATAGCGGCTTTCTGTTATCAGGTTGGCGAAGGTGAAATTGACCACGCTTACTGGAATTCACCTGAAATTGATGATATGAAGCGTATGGCGTTCTTCCTTACACCTGAAAAGCCACAGATTGATTACCTTGCGGCAACTTCTGCTTCACTTACAGCAGCATATCTTGACTTTAAGGATACAGACCCTGCTTATGCAGAAGAATGTCTTAAATATTCAAAGGCAATGTTTAAACTTGCACAGGAAAGCATTGACAAGTTCGGTATTGATTCAGACGACCTTTTAAGTGACAACGGAGATGGTCCGAGAGCATTTTACAACTCATCAAAGTGGGAAGATGACTACTGCTGGGCAGGTATGTGGCTTTACAAGGCAACAGGCGAAAAGAATTATCTTGACCAGGCTTTAACTGTTCTCGACTACTATGCAGCACCTTGTTACGTTCACTGCTGGAATGACGTGTGGACAGGTGCTATGTGCCTTATCGCCGAAGAAAACGACAAGGATAACACAATTCTTGACAGATTCCTTGAAATAAGCGGTAAAACAAAATATGAAATAACAGACTTCTGGAGTAAAATCAAGGAACAGACAACTGCATGTCAGGGCGGCGGTCTTGGTACAGTTTCTCCACAGGGTTACTTCTATCTGAGTACATGGGGCTCGGCAAGATATAACACAGCAGCACAGCTTGCTGCACTTGTTTACGATAAGTATACAAATGACGGCAAACCGGGTGAAAGCAGTGCATGGGCAAAAAGACAGATGGAATACCTTTTAGGTGACAACGAAGCAGGAACTTCCTATGTTGTAGGCTACAACGAAAACTCAGTAAGATTCCCGCATCACAGAGCTGCATCAGGTCTTACAAAATGTGAAGATACAGGAGAGCATAAGCATGTTCTTTACGGCGCACTCGTAGGTGGTCCTGACGCTACCGACAAGCATGTTGACATTACAGCTGACTGGATTTATAACGAAGTTACTATTGACTATAATGCTGCATTTGTTGGTGCATGTGCAGGTCTTTATGAAATGTACGGTGATGATACAATGCAGATTACTCCTGATTTCCCACCTGAGGAAGAAGAAGTTGATGGCGGAGAAACAGGCGGCGGAAACAATTTCTGGGTTGAAGGTTACTTTGCTGACAATCTTCAGTCAAACAGCGAAGGTGACATCGGATGTACAAATCTTACAATGTATGTTTGCACTGACTCAACAAAAGCTTACAAGGATGTTTCTGTAAGATACTATTTTAATGCAACAGGCACAAATCTCTCAAACATTCAGATGAGAGAAACCTATGACCAGTGTGCTACTGAAACAGATTTTGACGGAGTACTTTCAGAGCCTAAACTTTACAAGGACAACATCTATTACATCGAAGTAAAATGGGAAGGTTATGCTATTGCAAACTCAAACAAGAAATATCAGCTTCAGATCGGCTCATGGCAGCCTACATGGAACACATCAGACGACTGGAGCCGCAAGGATATGCTTGAAATAAGCAATAACGAATATGACGGTTATGCCGGAGAAATGGCAAAAGCCCCATATATCTGCGTATATTCAGGTGACAGACTTATCGGCGGTACTGAGCCTGACGGAACAACTCCAAACTGGAGTGCGGGTCCTGGAGATGTAAATATGGATGCTGAAATCACACTTGCAGACCTTACATCACTTAAAAAATATCTTATCAAAAAGTC
>JAZQZW010000125.1:0-17846 GCA_045634285.1 Oscillospiraceae bacterium | reverse complement strand
CACGTATGAATATCGGTCAGGTACTTGAAGTGCATCTTGGTATGGCTGCAAAGGCACTTGGCTGGCATATCATGACACCTGTATTTGATGGTGCTCACGAAGATGATATCAGAGCATGCTTCAGAGCAGCAGGTATGGACGAAGACGGTAAGACTGTTCTTTATGACGGTCGTACAGGTGAAAAGTTTGATAACAGAGTAACAGTAGGTTACATGTACTACCTCAACCTTCACCACCTGGTTGATGATAAGATTCATGCACGTTCAGTAGGTCCTTACTCACTCGTAACTCAGCAGCCACTTGGCGGTAAGGCTCAGTTCGGTGGTCAGAGATTCGGTGAAATGGAAGTTTGGGCACTTGAAGCTTATGGTGCGGCTTACACACTTCAGGAAATCCTTACAGTTAAGTCAGACGATACTGTGGGTCGTGTAAACACTTACGAATCAATCGTTAAGGGTCAGAACGTACCAAAGCCTGGTATTCCTGAATCATTCAAGGTTCTTATCAAGGAACTCCAGTCACTTTGTCTTGATGTTCGTGTACTTGATGAAGAAAAGAACGAAATTGACTTAAAGCAGTCATTTGACGAAGATGATGATATTATACCTCAGCCTGTATCATTTGCAGATGAAAATGCTGACGCAGAAGCATCTGATTCTGAAATGGAAGATGCAGGATACACACTGGCAGACGGCGGAGAAGATACCCTCAGTGATTTCGATGATCTGGAACCAAGTGAGGAAGATCTGAATAGTGATCTCGATGATGATGATTTATACAGCTTTGATGATCTTCCAATGGACGACGATGAACTCTGATAGGAGATTTCACAATTAAAAATCAATATTGCAGGGGATTTGAATTCCCTTGCAATACTTAGTCGTAATACAAACGGGAGGTAACGGTTTGGAATTCAATACATTTGATTCAATTAAAATCGGTCTTGCTTCACCAGATCAGATAAGAAGCTGGTCATATGGTAATGTTAAAAGACCTGAAACTATAAATTACAGAACTCAGAAGCCTGAAAAAGACGGTCTTTTCTGTGAAAGAATCTTTGGACCTACAAAGGACTGGGAATGTTACTGCGGTAAATTCAAGAAAATCCGTTTTAAAGGTAAAGTCTGTGACCGCTGCGGAGTAGAGGTTACAAGAGCTAAGGTAAGACGTGAAAGAATGGGACACATTGAGCTTGCTGCTCCTGTTTCACACATCTGGTACTTCAAGGGTACACCTTCAAGAATCGGACAGGTGCTTGAAGTTTCTCAGAAACGTCTTGAAGAAATCCTTTATTTTACAAAGTATATTGTTATTGACCCAGGCAACACAGGGGAACTTATCAAAAAACAGCTCCTTTCTGAAAAGGAATACATGGATGCACGTGAAAAATACGGTGACGAATTTACAGCTGGCATGGGTGCAGAAGCCATTCAGGAGCTTTTAAGGGAATATGACCCTGAAAGATATGATGAACACAAGAGAAGACTTATCAACATGGGTAAGGTAACTCTTGACGGTGCTAAGGTTTCATGTACACATTCTCCGCTTACATGTGAATGTGACGAATGTAAGAAGTTTGCTGAAATTGACGTTGCATGGAGAAACAATCTTGAAATCTGTTCTGACGATTTAAAGGAAGAACTTAAGGGACTTCCGGCAGGTCAGAAGAAAATCAAGCTTTTAAAGAGACTTGAAATTATCGAAGCTTTCAGACTCTCAGGCAACAAGCCTGAATGGATGGTGCTTAATGTTATTCCTGTAATTCCACCGGATATCCGGCCGATGGTAATGCTCGATGGCGGACGTTACGCAACATCAGACTTAAATGACCTTTACAGACGTGTTATCAACAGAAACAACCGTCTTGAAAAAATGCTTGAGCTTGATGCTCCTGACATTATTATAAGAAACGAAAAGAGAATGCTTCAGGAAGCTGTTGACGCCCTTGTTGACAACGGCAGACATGGCAAGCCTGTAACAGGCCCTAACAACAGAGCACTCAAGTCACTTTCTGACATGCTCAAGGGTAAGCAGGGACGTTTCCGTCAGAACCTTCTTGGTAAGCGTGTTGACTATTCAGGACGTTCAGTTATCGTAGTAGGACCTGAGCTTAAAATGTATCAGTGTGGTCTTCCAAAGGAAATGGCACTTGAACTCTTCAAGCCTTTCGTTCTCAAAAGACTTGTTGATACGAAGGTTATTGCAAATATTAAAAGTGCAAGAAAAATGGTTGACAGAGCTTCAGCAGAAGTATGGGATGCCCTTGAAAATGTTATCAAGGACCACCCTGTAATGCTCAACCGTGCTCCTACACTTCACAGACTTGGTATTCAGGCATTCGAACCTATTCTCGTAGAAGGCAGAGCTATCAAGCTTCATCCACTGGTATGTACAGCTTTCAACGCTGACTTCGACGGTGACCAGATGGCTGTACACCTTCCACTTTCAGCAGAAGCACAGGCAGAAGCAAGATTTCTCATGCTTGCAGCAAACAACCTCTTAAAGCCTTCAGATGGTTCTCCTGTTGCCGTTCCTTCACAGGATATGGTACTTGGCTCATACTATCTTACAATGTTAAAGCCAGGTGAAAAGGGTGAAGGTAAGGTATTCAGAGATGTAAACGAAGCACTCATGGCTTACAATGAAGGTGACGTTTCACTTCATGCTGCAATTAAGGTAAGAATTACAAAGGAAATCGGTGACAAGACAGTTTCAAAGATTATTGACTGTACAGTAGGCCGACTCATCTTCAATGAAAACATTCCACAGAATCTTGGATATGTTGACAGAACAAATTCAGAAAAGCAGTTTGACCTTGAGGTTTCATTCCTTGTAGGTAAGAAACAGCTTTCTGACATTATTGAAAGATGTATCAGAATTCACGGTACGACAACAACTTCTGAAGTTCTTGACAAGGTTAAGGCTTTAGGATTCAAATATTCAACAAGAGCAGCTATTACTGTTGCTGTATGCGACGCTACAATCCCTTCTGAAAAGAAGGATATCCTTGCAGAAGCAGACAAGAAGATTGAAGGTATCACAAAGCAGTACAACTACGGTTACATTTCAACAGAAGAAAAATCTGCAAAGGTTATTTCTGTATGGAATAAGGTTACTGACGATGTAACAGCAGCCCTTAAAAATGGTCTTGACAAGTATAACCCAATCTTCATGATGGCTGACTCTGGTGCCCGTGGTAGTATCAACCAGATCAGACAGCTTGCAGGTATGCGTGGTCTTATTGCCAATACTTCAGGTACAACAATCGAAATCCCTATCAGAGCTAACTACCGTGAAGGTCTTAATATCCTCGAATACTTCATTTCTTCACGTGGTGCGAGAAAGGGTCTTGCCGATACAGCTCTCCGTACAGCTGACTCAGGTTACCTTACAAGACGTCTTGTTGACGTTTCACAGGATGTTATTATCAGTGAACATGATTGTGGTACACATGAAGGTATTGAAGTATACGAAATCCGTAATGGTGATGAAATTATCGAACCACTTACAGAAAGACTTATTGGCAGATATCTCGTTGAAGATTTAAGAGATTCTGTTACTGGCGATGTTATCATGTCAAAGGATAAGCTTATGACTGAAGCAGATGCCAAGAAGGTTGTTGAAAGCGGAGTAGAAAGAATCAAGATTCGTTCAGTTCTCCACTGTACAACAAAGCATGGTGTATGTGCTAAGTGCTATGGTGCAAACCTTGCAAACAACAATATTGCAGGTGTCGGTGAAGCTGTTGGTATTATTGCCGCTCAGTCAATCGGTGAACCTGGTACACAACTTACAATGAGAACATTCCATACAGGTGGTATTGCCAACGCAGAAGATATCACACAGGGTCTCCCTCGTGTCGAAGAACTCTTTGAAGCAAGAAGACCTAAGAGTGCCGCTATTCTTTCAAGAATCGATGGTGAAGTTCACATTGAAGAAATCAAGACAACAAGAAATATCATTGTTACAAATTACGAAACAAATGAATCTGAAAGCTATATGATTCCATATAACCTCAAGATTCGTGTAAGAGAACATGATGTAATTCCAAAGGGTACAAAGCTTACAGAAGGTAGCGTTTACCCATCAGATATTCTTGAAATTCTTGATGTTCAGGCTGTTCAGAACTATATTATTCACGAAGTACAGAAAACCTATCGTCAGCAGGGTGTTGATATCAACGATAAGCATATCGAAGTTATCGTTCGCCAGATGCTCAGAAAGGTTAAGGTTGATGAGGCAGGAAGCAGCTATCTGCTTACAGGTACTCTCATTGACAAGAAGGAAGTTGACGCTGTCAACGAACAGATTAAGGCAAGAATGGAAAATGGTGAAGAAAATCTTCAGTTTGTTACTGTTCTTCCTGTACTTCAGGGTATCACAAAGGCATCATCCAACTCAGACAGCTTCCTGTCAGCCGCTTCCTTCCAGGAAACAACAAAGGCCCTTACAGATGCAGCTATCAGAGGTAAGGTTGATAATCTTGTGGGTCTTAAAGAAAACGTTCTTATCGGTAAGCTTATTCCTGCAGGTACAGGTATGGATATTTACAACAGAGTTGACATTCAGAAGAATGAACCTGTTGTAACAGCAGAGCCAACTCCTACACCTGCGGCAGCATTTAATGCAAACATGGGTAATATGCCTATTATCTGATAAAAAATAGTTTACAAGCAGCAAAAGATACAACAGGTCTTTTGCTGTTTGTTTAAGGAAAGGAAAAAATATGGTTTTTATGTGCGGTTTCTTAATGGCTCTTGCAGACAGCGTTCCTGGTGTTTCAGGCGGAACAATTGCTTTTCTGCTTGGTCAGTATGACAAATTTATAGGCTCACTTGATTCTTTTTTACCGGGAAAAGCAACTAAGGAAGAACGTAAATCAAAAATTAAAAATGCTCTCGGATTTCTCTGGAAGCTTGGCATAGGCTGGGTAATCGGCTTTGTTGCAGCGGTTCTTGTGCTTACAAGTGTTTTTGAAGCACACATTTATCAGATAAGCTCACTCTTTTTGGGATTTATTATCTTTTCAATCCCAATTATTGTTAAGGAAGAATGGGCAAACATTAAAAACAAGTACTACAATCTGTTTTTTCTTCTGCTTGGTGCAGGACTTGTAGTTTTAATTACATTTTTGAATCCATCAGGTAGCACAGACGCAGCATCTGTTGAGCAAAGCATGGGTATTCTCGATTATCTTTTCTACATGATGACAGGTATGCTGGGAATTTCAGCAATGGTACTTCCTGGAATTTCAGGCTCTACAATTCTTCTTATTTTCGGAACATATATGCCGATTATGACTGCAATCAAAGATGTTCTTCACTTCAATTTAAGTACAGAAACTGTTTTGAAGGTAGGCTTTTTCGGTGTGGGGGTAATTCTTGGAATACTCCTCGTTATAAGACTTGTAAAGAAATCACTTGAAAAGTTCCGTTCGCAGACTATCTATGCAATTGTTGGACTTATGCTTGGTTCACTTTATGCAGTTGTCATGGGTCCACAGTCACTTGATACTCCACAGCCTGCTATGACTGTAAGTACATTCAGTATTTTATTCTTTGTAATTGGCGGAGTGGTTATAGGCGGACTTCAGCTTATGCAGTATTTTATGGCAAAAAGAAAAAATAACTAAGTTTCAAAATTACCGCACAACATGGTGCGGTAATTTTGCAAGAGGATAAATTTATGAAAAAGAAAATTATTGCTGTGTTGTCAAGCATTGTTTTTATGCTGATTTCTTTTACAAATCTTTCAGTTTCAGCTGAAAACAGTAGCAAGTATACCTGTAATTATATGTATAATATGCTTGATACAGCTATAGAACGTGAGTTTTACAATGGTCTTTATCAGAGTTGTTATTATGTTGATATGTCAGAGGAAGACTTTGAAATAATACCTTTTGTTTCTGAGCCGTCAAATACTACCTATGAAGAAATACTTGAAATAATGAATATATTTGTGTATGACCATCCCGAATTTTACTGGCTTGATGAAACAATATACTATAACAGTGAACAGGGATATACCATAGGTGTTATGCAGGATTTTACAGACGGTACATCAAGACAATCTGTAAAAGAACACATTGAAAGAGAAAAGCAGGATTATATTGATATTGCATTGTCTTATAATACCGATTATGAACGAGTAAAATATATTCATGACAGATTATTGTATGAGGCAACTTATGAAATGAATGACTGGGACCAGAGTATAGTCTCGGTATTTCTCAGCAAGAAAACTGTCTGTGCGGGGTATTCAAAGGCTTTTTCATATCTTTGCAACGCAATCGGAATTGATACGATTTGTGTTCTTGGGTATAATCATGCATGGAACAAGGTAAAGCTTGACGGATTCTGGTATAATGTTGATGTTACAAATGACCATTCTTCCTATGATTACTTTCTTATTTCAGACAGCAGACTTTCACAGACAGACTATCAGTCGGGTACAACATATACAATGAGATATCTGGAGGAAAATAAAATAGTCGAGCTTGAATTTTATCTTCATGATCTTGATTTGCAGACATATGTAAATTACTATAATCAGCTTCCGGATTCTCCGATAAGCTATGATGAGCTTGCGTATATGACACCTACATATATAACAGG
This sequence comes from Oscillospiraceae bacterium, assembly GCA_045634285.1. Lineage (GTDB taxonomy): Bacteria > Bacillota > Clostridia > Oscillospirales > Ruminococcaceae > Porcipelethomonas. Next base: position 11,232 of record JAZQZW010000125.1, on the reverse strand, counting down.
TGATGCAAATAATGACGGAATTGTAAATGTCCGTGATTGTTCCTTTATAGCACTTATGCTTTCACAGTCGAGAGCAGATATTCTGGCAGAACATTCTGATTTTAATCTTGACAGTAAGGTGAATGTAAGAGATGCAGCTGCTATAGCAATTGCACTGGCATCAGGAAGCTTGTGATATTGTATTTATTAAATTAAGCCTTCGCTATAGAACTGAAGGCTTAATTTAAAATAAAAAGGAGCTGTTAAAAACAGCTCCTTGAATTTATTTTGTACCAAAAATTCTGTCACCTGCATCGCCAAGACCAGGGATTATATACTTATTTTCGTTAAGTCCCTTGTCCTTGCAGCCACAGTAAACATCAATATCAGGGTGTGCAGTCATAAGCTTGTCAAGTCCCTCAGGAGATGCAATAATACACATAAACTTGATATTTTTTACGCCATGCTCCTTGATTTTTGCAATAGCGCTTGTTGCAGTTGAACCTGTTGCAAGCATAGGGTCTACAACAATAACATCTCTTTCTGAAATATCCTCAGGTAATTTACAGTAATACTGTACAGCATTATGTTCATCATCTCTAAAAATACCGATGTGACCGATTTTTGCAGCCGGAACAAGGCTTGTTACACCTTCAATCATTCCAAGTCCTGCTCTTAATACAGGAACAAAAGCAAGCTTTCTGCCTGAAATAACCTTTGTTTTTGCAACAGCAACAGGAGTTGCGATTTCTACTTCTTTAAGCGGTAAATCTCTTGTTGCTTCGTAACACATAAGCATTGCTGTTTCGTTAGTCAATTCTCTGAATTCCTTAACGCCTGTGTTCTTGTCTCTGAGTAATGAAATTTTGTGCTGAACAAGTGGATGTTCAATAATGTGCAGTCCTGCCATTTGAAATCACTCCTTTTATAAATTATAAATTATTGTTTTCGATATCAGTTATTAAATCTACTCTTCTCTGATGACGTCCGCCCTCAAATTCGGTTGTGAGGAACAGCAGAGCAAGTTCTGTTGCAATTCCAGCACCAAGAGTTCTTGCACCCATACAGAGAACGTTTGAGTCATTGTGAAGTCTTGTATATTTTGTGGAAAAATGCTCACTGCAAAGAGCAGCACGAATACCCTTGAACTTATTTGCGGCAATTGACATGCCGACACCTGTGCCACAAATCAGAATACCCTTATCGCAGCTTCCGTCTGTTACCTTGTCACAAACTTTTTTTGCAATTTCAGGATAGTCAACAGATTCACCGCCGCAGCCCAAATCAAGTGTATCATATCCCTTTTCATTGAGAAAATCAATAACGTCCTTTTTAAGTTCATAACCTGCGTGGTCACATCCGATAGCAATCATTTTTAACTCCATTCCACTGCAATTGCAGTTAATTTAAATATTTCGTCTTTTTCTGCATCTTTTCACAAATTTACAATGATATTATATCATATTTTGTGTAAAAAATCAACCCTGTTGCGATTTAATTAAATCTTTTTCTGCTTTAACTATCTGCAGATAACTTGCCTGTAACTCATCATCAGTCTGATGCGGCTTATTAAGTGATGCAAGAATAATACCTGCACCACTCTGAAGTCTTAAATGAACAGGTGAGAGGGAATAATTTTCATTTTTAAAAGCCTTGCAGAAATCTTCAGCGGCATCACCTGTTACCAGAACCTTTTCACCAAGCTTGTCAAGATAATCATTAAGTTCAGAGGTTGAGATTATCTGTTCGTCAAGAACCGTATCTGCCTTGTTGTCAGTCATTCTGTAAACTGCAGTATAAACAAGGTCTTTTCTTGCCTTCATTACAGGGCATACAAGACCCTCTACACCACTTGTAAAGCTGAGACCCTCAAGAGTTGAAACACCACAGCATGGTATACCAAGTGAAAATGCCATAGCCTTTACAGCCGCTATGCCGATTCTTATACCCGTATATGAACCCGGTCCCTTTGAAACTGCAATCAGGTCAAGCTGTGAAAGCTCTCTTGAACAATCCTCCATAAGCTTTTTCACCATAGGAAGAATTACCTGCGACTGAGTTTTTACCGTATATATTCCCGACTGTCCCAGCATAATTCCGTCTTCATATAAAGCGGCAGCGGCAGTTTTCCCCGAAGTATCAATTCCCAGTATCAGCAAAGCGTTCATCTCCCTTTACGGTTATAATACGTGTTTCATCATCAACACGTTCAATATTTATATAGATAGTATTGTCAGGCAGTTCCTCTGAAATGTTTTCAGACCATTCAATTGCAAATACGCTGTCCTCAAGGGGATAGTCATAAAATCCTGTGGTTTCAAGTTCGTCTTCACCCATAATGCGATACATATCAAAATGGTAAAGGCAGATTTTTTCCCCACGATATTCATTTACAAGTGAAAATGTAGGAGAAGTGACGTTGTCACCAAGCCCCATGCCTATTGCAAGACCTCTTGTGAAGGTGGTTTTACCTGCACCAAGTCCTCCGGTATAAGCGATAACGTCACCCTTTTTCAGAAGCTTACCTATCTTTTCGGCAAAGTCAATTGTTTCCTGTGGTCCGTTTGCCTTAAAAGTCATAATAATTCTCCAATCAGAATAATCCTGTAATGTTGCCGTTGTTGTCGCAGTCAATATTGTTTGCAGCCGGTTTCTTAGGAAGTCCCGGCATTGTCATGATATTGCCTGTAAGGGCAACAACAAATCCTGCACCTGCTGAAAGCTTGAGTTCACGTACAGTAATTTTAAAGTTTTCAGGCTTACCGAGTTTTGTCTGATCATCAGAAAGTGAATACTGGGTTTTTGCTACGCAGACAGGAATATTTCCAAAACCGAGATCTTCAATTTCCTTTATATTCTTTTCAGCAGCGGCTGTAAATACAACTCCGTCTGCACGATAAATTTCCTTTGCGATAGTTTCAAGTTTTTCCTTGATTGAAAGCTTTTCATCGTAAAGAGGTTTAAAGTCTGACTTTTTATTTTCGATAGTTTTGCAAACCTTTTCTGCAAGGTCAATACCACCGTTGCCGCCCTGGGCAAAAATGTCAGCCATGGAAACCTCAACACCCATATTCTTACAGAAGTCTTCTACAATCTTGATTTCAGCATCTGTATCAGTATGGAATCTGTTGATAGCAACAACAACAGGTACACCGAACTTCTGCATATTTTCAACATGAACCTGTAAATTTACAATACCCTTCTGGAGTGCGTCAGTGTTTTCAGTCTGTAAATCAGTCTTAGCCACACCACCGTTATATTTAAGGGCTCTGATAGTAGCAACAATTACAACACAGTCAGGCTTAAGACCTGCAAAACGGCACTTGATGTCAAAGAATTTTTCTGCACCAAGGTCTGAACCGAATCCTGCTTCTGTAATGCAGTAATCCCCAAGCTTCATGGCAAGCTTTGTAGCTCTTACAGAGTTACAGCCATGGGCAATATTTGCAAAAGGACCACCATGGATAAATGCAGGAGTATTTTCAAGTGTCTGCACAAGGTTAGGCTTTAAGGCATCCTTTAAGAGTGCTGTCATAGCACCTGCTACGCCAATCTGTCCGGCATAAACAGGTTCGCCAGAATAGTTATAGCCGATTAAAATACTGCTTATTCTCTTTTTTAAATCGTCAAGGTCAGCCGCCAGACAAAGAATAGCCATAATTTCAGAAGCAACTGTAATCTGGAAACCGTCTTCACGAGGAATACCATTAAGCTTTCCACCCATACCGATTACAACATTTCTGAGTGCTCTGTCGTTCATGTCAAGGCATCTCTTGAAGAGTATTCTTCTCTGGTCGATCTGGAGTTCGTTACCCTGCTGCATGTGGTTGTCAATAGCCGCACAGAGAAGATTGTTAGCTGCTGTTATGGCATGCATATCACCTGTGAAGTGAAGGTTGATATCCTCCATAGGTACAACCTGTGAGTAGCCGCCACCTGCAGCACCACCCTTGATACCGAAAACAGGGCCAAGTGAAGGTTCACGAAGTGCAAGAACTGCATTTTTTCCTGCCTTGTTCATAGCCTGTGCAAGACCTACGCTTACAGTTGTTTTGCCCTCACCGGCTGGAGTAGGGTTAATGGCTGTTACAAGAACAAGCTTTCCGTTTTCCTTGCTTTCAAGCTTTTTAAAAAGACTTTCCGAAAGCTTTGCCTTATATTTTCCGTAAAGCTCAACGTCATCATCGTCAATTCCGAGACCCTGAGCAATTTCAATAATCGGTTTCATTTTTGCATTCTGAGCAATTTCAATATCTGTTAACAAAATAATCCGTCCTTTCTGACATATATATTTATATTATATCAGTTTTTATATGTAAATGCAAGTTTTTTTGCTGTGTGGTAATTGTAAAATAAGTATTACAATAGGCATAAATTTATATTTATGGGTGTAATTTCAGTCTCCCCTGAAAGGGGAGATGTCAGCTTGCTGACAGGGGGGTTAAAATAATTTTTGCTTTTAAACCCCTCCGCCACTTCGTGGCACCTCCCCTGTCAGGGGAGGCTTATCTCAGACAAATTAAAATTTATCTGTCTACATTCATTTTACAGATACGTTTTTAATTTTTCTATTGAAAAAAATTAAAAATTCTGTTATAATGATAACACAGTATACACTTCGGAATAGCTGAAGTAATAAGGAGTTATAAAATGGCAAAAGTAAAATACAGAAAGCATATTGGTGAAAAAATTGTCGTATCAAATTTAAAGCAGAGCAAGGACGGAAAATACATGACAGGTGTTGCTGCAGATTATGACAACAAGCCTGTTTACGTTCTTTCGGAAAATACTGAAAATCTTATGCTTATTGCGGTAATTGTAGACGAAAACGGCTGGGAAAAATGGGTTGCTGCAGACCAGGCAACATCAATCATAGAGCCAAATATCAGAAATATTATAGGTGACGATACAGACAGCGAATATTATTGTTTGTATGAAAAGACATGTGGAAGTATTGTTTACATGGAAAAGGAAGGAGTAAGATATTATCTTCTTATCGAAAACCATACAGGGCATGTGGGTTTTCCAAAAGGGCATGTTGAATTTGGTGAAACTGAAGAAGAAACTGCTCAGAGAGAAGTTTTTGAAGAAACTCATTTAAATGTTACAATAAATCCTGAAACACGTCAGGCGTACACATATAAAAATCCTGAGGGCATAGTAAAGAACTGTGTGTATTTCTGCTCTGAATTTTCAGAAATGCTTATAAAGCTCCAGAAGAATGAAATTATACGTTGCTGGCTTGTTCCTTATAAAGAAGCGTGTGAGCTGCTTAACTATCCACAGGATAAGCTTATTTTCGCAAAGGCAGACAAGATGAGATGACAAAGAAGGAAAGAGCACTTGCACTTTGTCAGGAACTTGAAAAGCTTTATCCTGATGCTGAATGTTCACTTATATTTTCAAAGCCTTATGAGCTTATGATTGCCGCAAGACTTTCGGCACAGTGTAAAGATGAAAGGGTGAACGTTGTAACAGAAACGCTGTTTAAAAAGTATCCAACACTTGAAGCGTTTGCAAATGCGGATTTGTCCGAGCTGGAGCAGGACATAATGCCGTGCGGACTATATCATACAAAAGCCAAAAGCATAATAGAAATGGCAAATCAGCTTATAAATAACTTTGGCGGAGAAATTCCCCGGACTATGGAGGAACTGCTGACTATTTCGGGTATCGGCAGGAAAACTGCAAATCTTATGCTTGGAGATATTTATAAAAAGCCGGCAATAGTTACAGATACACATTTTATCAGAATTACAGGCCGTATCGGTCTGACCGCCAACAAAAACGCCAAAAAGGTTGAGGATGACCTTATAAAGCTTATTCCACCTGAAATTTCATCGGATTTCTGTCACAGGATAGTACAATTCGGACGTGATGTGTGCGATGCAAAAAAGCCTAAGTGTGATATTTGTACATGTAAGGAATTCTGTAAATTCTATTCAGGGAAAAAATAATTTAAAGGACTGCACGAGCAGTCCTTCTGATTTATCAGGAAAACAAAATCAGCCTCCGATATAAAATCGGAGGCCTGGTTTTTATTAAGGAAGAATCGGGATTAACCGATAAGCCATTTGTACATACCTTCATACTGTAATGCGGAATTTTTCCATGAGAAGTCTGCTTCCATGCCGCGTTTAACAATCTTATTCCAGTTATCTCTGCAATCAAAGTAAACATGTTTTGCGTAGTTGATAACATTAAGCATATCTTCTGCATTGTAGTTTGTGAACGAGAAACCTGTACCATAGTTTTCAAATTCATTGTATGGAACAACAGTATCTTTAAGACCACCTGTTTCTCTTACAATCGGAACTGTACCGTATCTGAGGGAAATAAGCTGAGTAAGTCCGCATGGTTCAAAGTTTGACGGAACAAGCATAGCGTCAGCAGCAGCATAAATTCTGTGTGCACGCTCGTCTGAGAAGTAAATATTCGCAGAAACTCTGTCAGGATATTTCCACTGGAAATGTCTGAAGATGTTTTCATATCTTGCGTCACCTGTGCCAAGAACAACAAACTGAGTATGCTCGTCGGCAATTCTTTCGATCATGTTATTTACAAGGTCAAGACCTTTCTGGTCGGTAAGACGTGAGATAATTGCAATCATGAACTTGTGTTCATCCTGTGGAAGACCAAGTTCTTCCTGAAGTTTAAGTTTATTCTGAGCCTTTTTGGCTTCAAAGTTTTTAACAGAATATTTTTCAAAAATCTTTTCGTCAGTTTCAGGATTGTAAACATCGTAGTCGATACCATTTAAGATGCCACGCAACTGAAGATGTCTTGCACGCAGAAGTCCGTCAAGTCCTTCACCATAATGCGGTGTCTGAATTTCATAAGCATATGTATTGCTTACTGTTGTGATGTAATCGGCATAAACCATGCCGCCCTTAAGCATATTTGCATCCTTTTTGTATTCAAGTTTGTCAGGAGTGAAAATGCTGTCAGGCAGATTTGTGAATTTCTTGAATGTCTTGATATCCCATATACCCTGGAACTTGAGATTATGAATTGTCATGACAGTTTTTGTGCCCCAGTAGAAAGGATTATCCTTATAAAGTGTTTTGAGGAAAACAGGGATAAGACCTGTCTGCCAGTCATGACAATGGATAATATCAGGCTTAAAGTCAATTACAGGCATAATTGCAAGTACTGCCTTTGAGAAGAAAACGAATTTTTCAATATCATAAAGAGTTGAGCCGTAAGGCGTTTCGTTTTTAAAATAATCTTCGTTATCTATAAAATAGTATGTGATTCCTTCATATTCATACTGCATAATACCTACATGAGGCTGAAAGTCCATCTGTCCCATATCCATGTAGAAATGATGGATATACCTGAAATCCTTTCTGTATTCCCACGGAATACATGTATAGCTTGGGATTATAACCCTTACGTCAAATTCTTCTTTATTGAACATTTTTGGAAGTGCGCCAACAACGTCGGCAAGTCCGCCGGTTTTGATAAAAGGTACACATTCTGATGCTGCAAATAATATTTTTTTCATATGATAATCCTCCTTTATTGAATATATTTCTGTTTAGTATAATTATAATATTTTTTTATAATTTAGTCAATAGATTATTAAAAAAGAATTATGTTAACGAAAAAAATTGTTAAAATCAACCAAAAAACACCTTGTAACTTTTCTGTAATATTACTTGACAACATTCATAAAATAGTTGATTTTAAAATAATATAAAAATATTGCACAAATAGATTATACAATTATAATTATAGATTGACTTTTTAACAGGAAAATGGTATAATTAAAAGAAAATTACGGATAATATTTCAGATTGATGCAAAAATAAGGTGATATTTTGTATGAATTATGAATAATTATGAGCTTTAAAACCGATTGTTTTAATGATAGATTTTTTAGGATAAGGGGGCAGTTATGGAAACAATTGAAGAATTGAAAAAGCAGATAACTAAGCTTGAAAAGAAAAACAAAAGATATCAAAGAGAGCTTGAACGTCTTTCAAATGATGTTGCCATGCTGTCTAACCTTAACGACCAGGCAACCTTTCTTGGTAATTTTCACGAAAAAGAGAATAAGAAACAAAACTTTTACAATGACCTTCTTCTGACACATTCGCCTGATGTATTTGTTCTTTTTGATGATGAATACAACGTGCTTTTGTCTACTCATCATCACAATCTGCCGGTATATAAAACCATTGATGATATTTTCGGGAATTTTGCAGATCATAACAGAATTAAAAAGCTTCATGAACAATGCGATATGGTTGTTAAAAATGGTATGAATGTGGCTTTTACCGAACGTCTTAAGCTTGATGACTTGTTTGGTGAACAGGTGTATGATGTTAAAATCACGCCTGTTGAAAACAGTATTACCGGAAGAACCTGTGGTATTATAGTTCTACGTGAGATTACTGAAGTTATTGCAGCAAAGGAAAGGGCTGAAGAAGCCAACAAGGCAAAAAGTAACTTCCTTGCAAATATGTCCCATGAAATCAGAACACCTATGAACGCTATTTTAGGCATGGCTGAGGTAATTCAGCGTGAGGCTGAAAACAATAAGACGGCAAAATATGCAAATGATATAAAGACCGCAAGTACAACCTTGCTTTCAATTATAAACGATATTCTTGACCTTTCAAAAATAGAAGCAGGAAAAATGAAGCTTGTGCCTGTTGAATATGAATTCAGTTCGCTTATGGCATATATCATGAATATGACAAGCAAACGTGCAAGAGATAAGGGACTTGAATTTTCCGTTAAGGCGTCAAGGGATGTTCCGGCAAAGCTTTTTGGTGATGAAAAGCGTATAAAACAGATTATGATGAATCTGATCACCAACGCCATAAAGTATACCGAAGCAGGAAGGGTTGTGCTTGATGTTTCCTTTGATACCACATATAATATGCTCTGTTTTGAGGTTATGGATACAGGTATCGGGATATCCAAAAAGGATAAGGAAAAGCTGTTCAGTTCGTTCCAGCGTCTTGATGAAACAAGAAACCGTAACGTTGAGGGTACAGGTCTTGGGCTTAATATCACAAAGCAGTTTGTTGACATGATGGGCGGTACAATCAACTTTGAAAGTGAGTATGGTGTAGGTTCGGTATTTACCGTATGTATTCCGCAGAGAATTGCCGATAATACACCTGTGGGTGATTTTATTGAGCCTGATGCACAGAAGATTGAAAATTTCAGCAGCTCACATTCATTTACTGCACCCGGTGCAACAATTCTTATCGTAGATGACAATGAGCTTAACCTTGAGGTTATTACCGCAATTCTTGAGGATACAAAGATGAACATGCTGACGGCAATGTCGGGTGATGAATGTATCGAAAAGCTCAGGAAAACAAAGGTTGATATGATACTTCTTGACCAGATGATGCCTGGAATGAGCGGTATGGAAACTCTTGAAAAAATAAGAGAAGAAAAGATAGCTGTGGGAACGCCTGTCATTGCATTTACAGCAGATGCTATCGTAGGTGCAAAGGAGCAGTATTTTAAGGCTGGATTTGCAGGATATCTTTCAAAACCTATCGTATATGATGAACTTGAAAAGATGCTTCTGAAATTTTTACCGAAACGTCATATCAAAGTTCTTGATGAAAACGGTGATGACGACAATGATGTATTGCCAAAGGTTATTGTTGTTGACCCGACAAATGAAAACTATAACAGAATCAAAATTGCCCTTACCAATAATTTTGAATCTGTGTTTGTAAGAGATGAAGAAAGCGCAAACAAGTATCTTGAAATGAACAGCGCTGATTATATAATGACAAGGAGATGATATTATGAAATCCATGCAGGGTTTTACCTACGAAATTGATGATCTTGAAGAAGCAGTTGAAGAACTTAAAGAACAGATTGATGAAACACAGCTTCTGAAAAATTCTGCGGCAATTGTTTTCTGCGGACATGAGGTTGATGTTGAGGAGCTTTCAGAACGTTTAAGTCAGGCTTTTGATTTTCCTTTTATCGGCTGTACAGGACTTGGAATGCTTTCATCGGAAGGTTTTTCACAGGACAGTATTACAATGACTGTATTTACAGCAGATGACTGCTTTTTTGAAATCGGTATTACTGACGATATCGGTACAAACGACCAGCTTGAAAAGGTTGAACAGACATACAAGGAACTGTCTGAAAAAGCCGGTGACAAGGGTGGCATGATTTTTTCCTATGCACCATGGCAGAAGGATATACTTACAAGTGATATTGTAAAGATTATCGATAAGGCGTCAGGCGGTGTACCTGTTTTCGGAGGTATTGCAAGCGACCTGTGGACATTTGACCAGTGCCGTGTTTTCACAAATGAAAAAGCGTCATCAGGCGGTGTTGCACTTATGCTTGTGCATGGAAATATCCGTCCTGTATTTACAATTGAACATTCCACAACAGGTCTTACAAATTCACGTAAGATGGTTACAAAGTCAAAGGATACACTTGTGTATACAATCAACAATGAACCGGCGACTGAATATTTAAGGGAAGCAGGAATTTTCAATCCAAAGACAGAAGTGCTTGTTGACTATCTTGCAACTCCGTTTATTTCAACTATGTTCAAGCCGGAAGATGATGATGAATTTGACGTTTTACGTGCACTTGTTCAGATAAATCATGATGAGGGTTCATGCAACTTCCTGGGAAGCGTTGAAGAGGGAAGTGAGCTTAACATGGTTTTAATCAGTAAAAAGGATATTGAGGGCTCTGTTAAAAAGGCATTTGACGATATCTTTGAAATGATTGAAAAATCAGAGGATTACAAGTACAGCACCATTATGTGTTCTTCATGTGGTGCAAGATACAGCCTTATTGTATCTGACAAGAACACTGAGGGTAAGGCTTACATGAACCGACTTCCTGAGGGAATTAATGTTCAGGGATTTTATTCTTATGGTGAATATTGTCCGGCAAAGGGTAAAAAGCACGGAAAGCTTTACAATATTTTGAGTAATGAATCACTTGCTATCGTTGCGTTTTAAAAATTCAACCGTTCTTTTGCCCTTGCAGAAGAACGGTTTTTTAAAAAGGAGAAAATATGCTGAAATCGGTTCTGAGTGGAGAAAAATGTGCGCAGTGCAGAAATTGCTGTGTTTTTTTCAGTAAAAGCAGATGGGAAATGCCCTCTGTACCAAAGGAAAATGCAGAGAAAATACGTGAATTTCTGAAAGATGAAAATGCTGTGGCAGAAAATGACGGAGTGTTTAAACTCAAAAGCGTTCTGAGAAGTGATGTACCTGAGAGCTGTGAGGAATACAGATG
>JAZQZW010000124.1:0-7238 GCA_045634285.1 Oscillospiraceae bacterium | reverse complement strand
CTGTTTCTTCAAATTCAAATTTCTTTGCGATACATGGAGAAAGACATGCAATATCACCATTAATTTTTGCATATTTTCTCAGATATGCCGCTGTACATGAAATAGGTGAATGTACAGGCGAAAGCATAGGAATCATATTGTGTCTGTGCTTTAAAATATATTCAACAAGTGCCGCACAAGGCTGTGACATTACCTTGCTTACCTTCTTTTCCTTGATTGCCTTTATATGCATATATGTACAAATATCCGCACCAAATGAAACATCATAAATAAGATTTACACCAAGCTGACGCAGATGTGCAAGCATAGCATCACTGTCCGGTTCTGTGAGACGAAGTGCAGGAGCAACCACGACAGTTATTTTCTTACCGCTCCTGAGGTCATTGAAGAATTTTTCTGTATCATCTTCGTAGGTTCTTGCACCATGCTCACAATGCTTTACACATTCACCGCATGAAATACACATATCTCTGTTAATAGAAATGATGGAATGTCCTTTTTCCTCACTGACTACCGCTCTGTTGGCTTCATGTACAGGACAGACTCTTATACAGGCGTTACAGCCGATACACTTATCTTCATTAATTGCTACATACATAATACACACCTTACCTTCTTGTTATTTTTTTCACGATTATTCTTTGGTATAATTATACAACAAAACGTCACCGATGTCAACAAAATGTTACATGTTTCTGTAAATTTTGTTACTTTTCAACAAGTCGGACAGGCGTGAGTTATGTAAACAGCAAATACTTTGTAAAGAGATTTAAAAATTACATTTGAAAATCTGGCTAAAAGAGCTTTAATACAGCAAGAAAAATCAAAAATAAGCCTGACAACCAGGAGAGGTCATAACCACGTAAAATGTTAGTTTTACCTAACTTTTCTCCGCATACGACTGCAAGAATACCAAGTGTAAAACTAAGAATTAATGTAAGGACAATATTGCTGCCTGAAATGCCAGCCGCCATACCTCCGCACAGGGAATCTACAGAAAGTGCCAGTGCCAGTGCTACCGATTCCTTTGCAGACAGAATTTTTGAACAGTCGCTGTCCGCCTGAGTTTCGTCAATGTACACTTTCACAACAAATCCTATATTAAAACAGCTGAACGAAACACTTTTGTTTCCGCTGTGTTTTTTCAGCAGTGATTTAAGTCTGTTTCTGCAAAATTGTACTATACCTATAACCCCAAGTATGATTGCACCGAAAATTCGGCAGTAGTTCTGCGGAATAAACAGGCAGAAAATCTGGGAAAAGCATAATGAGAGTGTAAGTACAGCCGAACTTACAATGCTTATTATTACCGCTGAAAGAACAGGGATTTTTATTTTCTGGCATGAGTATGAAAGGGATACAAAAAATGTATCGGTAATCATGGCGAGTACAAGTAAAATATCTTCTGTCAATCAAATCAACTCTTTTGCTTGTTATTTTTGTCGGTTTGTGGTACTATTATTAGTATATTAATAAGTAGAAAAAAGGTGAATATAATGAAAATTATAAAGAGTTGTTTAAAAAACGAACATGATATCGTTTTACTTGAAGAGATTGATTCGACAAACAATTATGCCAAAACGCTTGCCCGAAATGGTGAAAAATCAGGGACTGTTATAATTGCCAAAACTCAGACAGCAGGAAAAGGCAGGCTTGGAAGAAGCTTCTGCTCACCATTTGGAACAGGACTTTATATGAGTATAATTCTGCGCCCTGATTGTGATATCCAAAATATCAGTCTGCTGACTTCATGCATGGCAGTTGCTGCATCAAGAGCAATAGATAACTTATATAGTACAGATGTCAAAATAAAATGGGTGAACGACCTTTACTTAAACGGTAAGAAAATATCGGGAATACTTACTGAAGGTGCGGTAACATCTGACGGGAAATCTGATTTTGCCATTCTGGGAATAGGTGTAAATATAAAATCAGTAAAAAAACACTTTTCCGATGATCTGCTTGAAATAGCTTCTTCTCTTGAAGATGAAACAGGAATGGTGTTTTCTGTTTCGGAAATTGCAGCTGAAATTATAAATGAACTTGACAATATCCTTCCGGATTTTGAAAAAGCGAAATTTATAAAAGAGTACAGAGAACGTTCATGCATAATAGGTGCTGATGTACTTGTTTCAAAGCAGGGCAGAGAAATCGTCGCAAAGGCTGTAGGAATAAGCGACAGAGCCGGTCTTATTGTGCGTTACAGCGACGGTACGGAAGAAATCCTGACTTCAGGTGAAGCACGTATTAAAAAATCATAACAACAATTGTTCCCTCATAAATTGCAGCAATTTTTTTTCACGTCTTGATACCTGAACCTGTGTCATACCAAGCTTAGCGGCTGTAACTGACTGTGTGAGATTTTTGAAATATCTGAGAAAAATAAGTTTTCTGTCATTTTCTGCCATAATTTCAAGCACCTGATGAACTGCAAGCGTATCACTGATTTCGTATTCGGGTGATGTCATGGCAACATCAATCTGACCGCCGCCTTCGTCGCTGTTATCGGTAAGTGAAACAGGCGGAAGACTGACTGCCAGAGCTTCGGCAATCTCGCATTCATCCCTTTCGAGCCTTTGACTCAATTCAGATATTGTGGGTTCACGTCCAAGCTCTTTTGAAAGTTCATCACGTTCCTTTGTTACTTTCAGCGAAAGTTCTTTGAGTCCACGACTTACTTTAATTGCACCTCCGTCACGAAAAAGCCTCTTTATTTCACCAAGAATAACCGGAACAGCATAAGTTGAAAACTTCACACCACGTTCGGTATCAAAGGCGTCTGCAGCTTTCAGAAGACCTATACAGCCTGCTGAATATAAATCGTCATACTCTACTCCACGACCTCTGAAACGATTGGCGCAAAGACGAACAAGTCCCAGATGTTCTTCTGCAACAGGCTTATTCATCATAGTTACCTATTTTTTTACGCATAATTACAACTGTTCCCTTTCCGACTGCACTTGTAACTTTAAGACTATCCATAAAACTTTCCATAACTGCAAAACCAAGCCCGGCACGTTCTTCACACTCAGCTGTTGTAAACAACGGTTCCATAGCCTGTTCAATATCTTCTATACCACATCCCTTATCTTTGATTCGTATGTACAGTTCACTGCTTTCAAGGATTTTGGCAGTAATTTCTACAACACCGACACTATTCCGATAGCCATGTACTATACAATTGGTAACTGCTTCTGATACAGCAGTACGGATGTCGGAAATTTCTTCAATATTCGGGTCAAGTAATGCAGCAAATGCACATACCGCAGTTCTTGCAAAACCTTCATTTTCGGATATACCTTTAAATGATATTTTCATTTCATTTTGTACTTTCATAGTTTTACTTCCTTTTTAGTATATAGTATAACCATGTCGCAGATGTCCCCCCCGCCTCTTAGGCGGCGGGTTCCATTTCAGACTTTCAGCAGGAGAATAAATCTCCTACTGAAACCCTGAGGAGTAAAACTCCCTGCGATGGTTGCAATCGTCGCAGCGTGATTAAGCGAGCTAATCACGCTTTACTCCGATTTTAAAAACTTAAACATGCAGAATTGATGCAAGCTTTTCAATCCCGGAAAGCTTCATCACTTTTTTTATGTGGGGTGGCGGATTGTGAATGGCAACAGTACCACCAAATTCATTCATAAGCTTGTACCTCCCCATTACAAGACCTATTCCTGAGCTGTCCATAAAAGAAACATCGGAAAAATCAAGAATAAGTACTTCCGGCATAGCTTCTCTGACAGATAAGTCTACTTCACTCCTGAGATCACCTGCACTGTGGTGGTCAATTTCACCTGATAGAAATGCGGTGATTTTATTTTTTTCTGCTAAAATTCTGACTGGCATATTTTTACCTCCTGTATGAACTTTTTGTTCAACTATTATTGTATAACATTATGTTTGCGTTTTTTGTAAAATCTTGTCGTATTCATAATATTTTTTGCTTAATCGTTTTAGATGGCTGTATCATGGGGTTTGTTCAACGCTTTACCGCAATAAAACACCAAAAAGCGCCGAAATTTATGGTACTTTATTTAACTTTTGGTAATTTGTTGTTAATCTATTTAAAGAATAACTAAAAAAGCGGTTATTTAAATTAAGTAATTGTGCATTTTGTTCATCCGTTGACAAAAAAACAGCCTTTTTGAGCAATAAATGTAGAAAACTTTGTAAACGCTTGACATTTAAACGTTTTCGTGATATACTGTGTACATAAACAAAAGAACATCACAAGTTATAAAATATTTGGCAAACTTGCCGAAAGGCAAGGACGCAAAGCTGAGGGTCTAACCCAGAAATGGTATGACAGCCGGTTGCAGTAACAGTTGAAGCTTTTCAACGTTATTTTACGATTGCACACCGGCATCTTCATAAGATGTCGGTTTTTTATTTGCAGCAACTCCCGGCAAGGACAACAAAACAAATTATAAGGAGTGTATTTATCATGACAAACACAAGAAAAGTTATTTCAGTTATTTCAGTGATGGTATTATTTGTGACAGGCATTATTGCTTCTTTCCCGGTAAACGCTGCAACATACTATAACGTAAATTATTCAGCAGGTACTACAGAGAACATCGTTGGTTCATCAACATTTTCACTTGCTGTTCCAGCAGGTTCATCATTTGAATTTTCAGACTCAACAAGATTTTCAAGAAAAGGCTATGATCTTGTTGGTTGGTATATCGATACAACAGGCGAATATGTTGCTCTCAATCAGCCATACGTAATGCCTTACAATGACCTTTATGTTACAGCTCAGTGGTCACCTGTTACTTATTCAATCGGTTTTGCAGGTGTTGGCGGCGTTACAGCTTCAGGCGAACAGAACATTTACATTGACGCAACATACGGAACAACAATGACTCTTCCTGAAAACCCATTCACATATGACGGTTACGTTTTCAGCGGTTGGGAATATAATGGTGTTCTTTATGGCGAAGGTGACAGTTTCGTAATCCCAGCAGTTACTTCAGGTTTAAAAATAGTTCTTGCAGCTAAGTGGACAAAGGCAGCTGCAGTAACAACAGCAGCTACAACAGTAACAACAACAACTACTACAACCACAACAACTACAACAACTACAACAACTACTACACTTGCTTCAAATCAGGTTACTAAGGTATATGATGCAGATTACGATTTTACATCAGCAAACGAAACATTTAAGTTCTATCTTACAAAGCTTATGGGCTCAGGCGACACAGTTGATAATCTCATCTTCAACTTCTCAGCTGATACAAACAGAATTGGTACAGTAAGCCTTTCATTCGCTTCAACTCTTACAGACAATACATTCAAGCAGGTTGACTTTGCTGAAGTAATTGAAGGCAACAACTTTTCAGTAAGCTTTGGTGATGTAAACTTATGTAATCTCTTAGGCAGAGCAAAGTCTATGACAGTAGCTTGCTGGTACAGCGAAACATTACCGCTTACACTTGATTCAGTAGTTGCAGTTGTAAGAGAACCTGTTATTACAACAACTACTACAAAGGCAACAACAACCACAACAACAACTACTACAACAACTACTACAACAACAAAGGCAACAACTACAAAAGTTACTACAACAACTAAAAAGGTTACAACAACTACATCTGCAAACAACTCAACACTCAGCAGAACAGTATATGTAAACAAGACATTAACAATGGGCGGAAACATGGTTGAAATTCCTGCATCAGATTTTATAAATCCAAACGAAATCGTGGAAAGCTATGAATTTACAATTATGGTAGACGGTGCCGCATCAATTAAGAATTATAATCTCGGATTCATGATGAACATGGCAAACTATTCAACATATCAGCAGAGCTTCTCAGCTTACACAGACCTTAGCACTATAGTTCTTTCAGCAGATGTTTCTAAAGAATATCAGGTTCTTACAGACAGCACATCAGTTATGAGAATCGGTTACTGGTGGGGCGACAACGCAACACTTGTTTTAAAGTCAATCAAGGTTAATTACAAATCAGACGATACAGCAACTACTGAAACTAAGGGCGACGTTAACCAGAATGGTGTAATCGACAATTACGATGTAGAAATTCTCAGAAGCTTTATGGTTGGCGCACACGACAATACTGATATATCAATCCTCAAGCATTACGATATTAATGAAGACGGTCAGTTAAACGTTTTCGACTGCATGATTCTTGAAAGAATTATTGCTAATAACTAAGTTATATGATTTCCTCCCCATAAATCATAAAACGGCGTACCTCTCCCAAAGGTACGCCGAAATTTTTACATTTTATTTGAATATATAATTTTCCCTAATGCCATCGAAAGTGAAAGTCCGAACGTTACAACCAGACATGTAATGCAGACTGTCGGATTAAAATAACCGCTTATAATTATTGCTGCCGGAAGCATAAGTAAAAATGCTGTAGCTCCTGTTGCCTGTCCGTATCTTGTAATTTGAATTGTTCTTTCGTCATTTTCCTTTAAATATTGTTTTTTGAGCTTTTCAGGATTATTAAGTGAAATTAAATTCTTTATAAATCCAAAAATCATTAAGCTCATAACTGCAAATGCCATACCTGTAATCATGCCGTTCCAATAATCCAGCCAGTGAACATCTCCCTCAATCGGTTTAATGATTCTAAGATACGCAAGTACTTGTACGACAATAAGCGCAACCGCTGAAACAGCAAAGATAATGTTCTGTAGTTTTAATTTGTTACGATATTTTTCCATGATAAATCTCCTTTGAAATTAAAATTCGTCGTTATACTCTGAAAAATCAAATACTTCCTCAATCGTCAGCCCGAAGTAGTGGGATATTTTATAGGCAAGAGGCAGGGAGGCTGTATATTTGCCGTTTTCTATTGATGTAATCGTCTGACGGGTAGTTCCGACAGCCATAGCAAGTTCCTCCTGAGAAAGCTTGTTTTTCTTCCGTAAATCTTTTATAAGTGTGTTCATATCAGTTCCTTTCTTTTTGCTAAGTTAACTTTGCACATTTAGTATAGCATACTTTACATTTTTTGTCAAGTGTACTTTGCGAAAATTTCCATTAATAATTATACATTAATTTTTCGCAGGCAGATAAATTTTAATTTGTCGGTGACCCGACAAGACGTGTCGCAGTTTAATTAACTTGTAAATTAAAGTAAACTTCGCAGGTTTTACTTTAATAAAACAGAATTTGTTAGTTTCAGAATAAAAAATTTTCTTCAAAGCTGCCTGCTTTAGTATGCGGTGGCTGATGTGTACGCAGTATGTTATCAATT
>JAZQZW010000123.1:0-4884 GCA_045634285.1 Oscillospiraceae bacterium | reverse complement strand
AAACATCTTCAATAGCTACAACCTCTGCTTATGAAACAATTGAAGCTGAAAATTACAGCTCAGAAAGCGGCACAAGAACAGAGGATAAAACAGGCGGCGGACAGAATGTAGGCTATATTGAAAACGGCGACTACCTTGCATATAAGTATGTTGACTTTGGCGAAGATGGAGCGTTAAGCTTTATTCCGACTATTGCAGGCGGTGCTGCAGGTATTGAAATTTATCTTGATTCAATTGATTCTGCTCCGTTTGCAACATGCAGATTTGATGGTACAGGCAACTGGCAGACATGGAAGGAAGCTTCCTTCAATATTCCGAAAATTACAGGTACTCATACCGTTTATCTGAAATTCACAGGCGGTGAGGGATATCTGCTTAACATCGACAGCTTTAAGTTCGGCAAACAGGCTGTTGCATTAAACGGTAATCTGGTAAAGAACCTTACTGTTAATGATACAGCACATATATCCGGCTGGGCTCTTGATACGGATATGGCTGCAACGGATACTATTTTTGGCGACAGGGATTTTACCTATACAAATCTCCCTGATACATTTATAGGTGTTGAGCAGATTAAGACAGCCTGTGACTCCAAAGCGTTCACAGAGAATGCGGCAACCTTTACAGCAGGTGAGGACATTACAGCCTATGTGGCACTTGACAATCGTGTAACAACTGTACCTGCGTGGCTTTCTGACTGGACTGTTACAGATATCAGCCTTACATCTTCAAATGATGTTACATTTGTGGTTTACAAAAAGGATTTTTCAAAGGATTCAAACGTAATACTGGGTGCAAACGGACAATCGGCATACTGTGTAAACTATTCTGTTTTTGTAACGGCAAAATCAACAGTTACCCAGCCTGACCCGACAGATCCTACCGAACCAACTACAGAGCCGACAGAACCTGAGCAGGTTAATGGTGACGTAAACTATGACAAATCTGTAAATTCAACAGATGCGGATTTCCTTAAAAACTTTCTTATAAAGAAATCAACTCTTGCAGATGACCTTCTTTATGATGTGAATTCTGACAGAAAAATAAACGTGTTTGACTGGATTTATATAAAAAGAAATATGCTTTAATTACTAAAGGACGGCAAAAGCCGTCCTTTAAGTTTGTCTATTGATTTTATTTCAGATATATGGTATAATAAGTGCAATATTTCAGAAAAGAGGTACATAAAATGGACATTAAAGCAAAAATTGAAGAAATTGTAAACAAGGTTAAAAACGACAAGGATTTTGCCGATAAATTCAAGAGCAATCCTGTAAAGGCAGTTGAAGATGTAGTAGGTGTTGATCTTCCTGACGACCAGATTAATAAAATTGTTGTCGGTATCAAGGCTAAGGTTTCAATTGATGACGCAAAGGACAAAATCGGCGGTATTTTAGGTAAGCTTACAAAGTAAAATAAAAACCTGAGAAGATTTCTTCTCAGGTTTTTTAATGGTATGAAATACCGATTATTCCTGTGACAATTATGATGATATGGATTATCATAAAAAGTGGTACGCAGACATAGAATTTTGCATGTTTTGTCTTATGACGGAAAAGTCTCATTGCGATAAATGCACCGAATGACCCACCGATAAATGCAAAGAACAGGAGAGTGGCTTCGGGAATTCTCCAGAGGTGCTTTTTTGCCTTTCGCTTGTCGATGTAAAACATTAAAAAAGATATGATGTTTATAATTATAAGATATACAATAACCATAAACGGAATAAATGCAATTTTTAAATTAGCCATAATTTGCTCCTTTAAATTTTAAGGCAGAACAGATGGAACTGTTCTGCCTTTGTTTTTATATATTATTTCTTCTTGAAAAGCCCCTTGATTGCCTTGATAATCTGAATAACTACAAGTGTACCTACTGAAGTACCTGCAACTGTGAGAATCTGTGGAACTGTAAGTGAAACAGCCTTGAAGATATCTGCAACAGGTGGGATAAACAGTACTGCTGAAAGGAGGATAAGTCCGATAACAAGAGCACCAAGTACAAACATGTTGTTGAACAGCTTCTTTGAAAGAAGTACAGGTCTGTCTGACTTGCAGTTGATACCGTGGATAAGTCTTGAAAGGCAGATACTTGCAAATGCCATTGTACTTGCAGTAGCAGCGTTTGTTCCGTCAAAGCCGCCAAGACCAACCAGGAAGCAGATTGCTGATGCTACGGCAATTACAAAACCGTCTGTGAGAATGTTGAAGATGAACGGCTTTGTAAGAATTGATTCATTCATCGGACGTGGCTTTTCCTTCATAACTTCCTTTGAATGTGGTTCAAGACCAAGAGCGATAGCAGGAAGTGAGTCTGTGAGAAGGTTTATAAAGAGAAGGTGAACTGCCGCGAACGGAGCCGGTAAGCCGCAGAGTGATGCAAACAATACAACCATAATACCCGCCATGTTACCTGACAGGAGGAACTGGATTGAACGCTTGATATTTGCGTAGATGTTACGTCCGTTGTTTACAGCCTTTACAATAGTAGCAAAGTTATCGTCTGTAAGTACCATTGAAGCAGCGTCCTTTGATACTTCTGTACCTGTGATACCCATTGCAACACCGATATCAGCCTGTTTGAGAGCAGGGGCGTCGTTTACACCGTCACCTGTCATGGCAACGATATTTCCTCTTTCCTGCCAAGCGTTTACGATTCTGATTTTGTGTTCAGGTGAAACTCTTGCGTAAACAGACTTTGTAGGAACGTATTCTCTGAGCTGTTCATCTGAAAGGC
Source organism: Oscillospiraceae bacterium (assembly GCA_045634285.1). GTDB lineage: Bacteria > Bacillota > Clostridia > Oscillospirales > Ruminococcaceae > Porcipelethomonas. The sequence goes on along the minus strand of JAZQZW010000123.1, from coordinate 2,148 downwards.
TGTCAATTTCCGAACCTTCGGCAGCTTCTGAGTAATCCTTTAAGATACCTATTTCCTTAGCAATAGCAGCGGCGGTAACCTTATGGTCACCTGTAATCATAACAGGCTTGATACCTGCGCTGATACATTCTGCAACGGCTGCCTTTGATTCTTCTCTCGGAGGGTCCATCATAGCAATAAGACCCATGAATTCAAGTCCGTTTTCATCGTCAATGCCGATTTCCTTGTTTTCGATTTCCTTGTATGCAAAGCAGAGAAGACGAAGTCCCTGTGCTGAAAGCTGTTCAGTAGTTTCTTCAATCTGCTTTTTAACATCTGCTGTGATGTTCATTCTGTTTAAGAGAACGTCTGTGGCGCCCTTTGTAAGCATTGTGAGCTTGCCGTTTACTTCGTGTACGGTAGACATGAGCTTTCTGTCTGAGTCAAATGGAATTTCTGAAAGACGTGCATACTTTTCACGGATACGTTCAAAGCTGAAGCTGTACTTTAAACCAAGATTTACAAGTGCTGTTTCGGTAGGGTCACCGATTTCCTTGCCGTCCTTGCATTCTGCGTCATTACAGAGAATACTTGAAAGGAGAAGTCTTTTCTGATTGTTGTCTGAGAAATCAGCCTTGTCTGCGTCAATGATTTTACCGTCTGTGAAGAGCTTCTTTACTGTCATTTTGTTCTGTGTAAGAGTACCTGTCTTGTCCGAACAGATTACAGATACGCTTCCAAGACCTTCAACAGCCTGAAGCTTTCTTATAATGGCGTTTTCATTGGACATCTTTTTAGTACCGAATGAAAGCACGATTGTAACAATTGAGCTGAGAGCCTCCGGAATGGCAGCTACTGCAAGGGCTACTGCAAAGAGGAATGCGTTTGAAACTGTGTCAGTATTGATAGTATCTGCATTGAAGAGGTTAAGTCCGAATACAAGTATGCATATAATGAGAATAATAACAGAAAGCTTTTTGCCGAAGTTGTCAAGGTTTACCTGAAGAGGAGTCTTTCTTTCCTTTGCACTCTTGAGGAGAGCGGCAATTTTACCTACTTCGGTGTTCATGCCGATACCTGTTACAAGGAAACTTGCACGGCCGTATGTTACAAAGCTGCCTGAGTAAACCATGTTGATTCTGTCGCCAAGTGGTACTTCCTTGTCAAGTACAGTATCTTCCTTTTCAACGTTTAAGCTTTCACCTGTGAGGGCACTTTCGTTTACTTTAAGGCTTGCGTTTTCCAGGATACGTCCGTCTGCACAGATAAAGTCACCTGCTTCAAGAACAACAACGTCACCGATTGTAACTTCTTCGGAAGGAAGTACAACAGTCTGTTCGTTTCTGATAACCTTTGCGTTAGGTGCTGAAAGCTTCTTGAGACTGTTGAGGGACTTTGTGGCATTGAGTGTCTGTACAGTACCTAAAATGGCATTCATTGTGATAACAGCCAGAATAACGATTGTACTTTCGATATCACCAAGAACTGCCGATACGATAGCCGCAATAATGAGGATTATTACGAGGAAGTCCTTGAACTGTTCAAGGAAAATTACAAGGGCGCTTTTCTGCTTTTCCTCAATAAGTTCGTTTTTGCCGTACTTTTCGGCATTAGCCTTTGCCTGACTGTCGCTCAGACCGTTTGCCGAAGAATTCAGCTCGTTAAAAAGCTGTTCTTTGGATTTCTGATAGTTTTCGCTCATTTTTCTACTCCTTAAAATTTTTCGGGCAATAAAAAAAGACCTTGTCAAAATCACCCGATGATTTTAACAAAAGTCTTGCCGTTTAGATATGCAACGGACACAATGTGCCGAGATTGACGATTGCATAAACAGGAACTCCCGCCGGCTACTCCCCTTTATTAACACATATATAATACATTATTTTTCATAATTTGTCAAGCTGAAAAACGTAGATTTTTTTGTAGGACAAATTTAAAAATTTGTGCAAACTAACTTTGATGTGTGCAAATGATGAATTTTGGCAAAAAAATTGTTTATTTCACATTTTACTATTGAAAACAAGTGACGTTTTGTGATATAATATTAAATGAATATATTTTTGAGGATGTGTTTGTTTGCGTATTCTTGGAATAGACCCGGGGTATGCCATTGTCGGCTTTGGTGTTACTGATTACAACGGCAGTAAATTCACACCGGTTGAGTATGGT
>JAZQZW010000122.1:0-10201 GCA_045634285.1 Oscillospiraceae bacterium | reverse complement strand
TACAGAAGTGTTGTGGGCGGTGTTTCAAAAACCCTTGCCGAAAATATCAACGCAGAAGTCAAGAAGATTTTCTCAAGCAGAGGTGTGAAAACACGCACTCTTGACAACGGCAGAGATTACTTTGCAATCATCAGAGAAACTGACGCTCCTGCGGTACTTTTGGAGGGTGGATTTGTTGATACAAAGTCTGATGCTGATTTTATCAAGGGGAATTATAAAAAGCTTGCACAGGCTTACGCTGACGGAATTGCAAAAACACTGGGCATAAGCAAGCCGAAAGCTCTGCCGGTCCTTGACAAAAGCGGCTACAAGTACGGCGATAATACAATCGGGTCGTATGCACTTAAATTTCTTCTTCTGCTTGCAAAGGAAAAGGGTTTACAGCCACACAACATGGACGAAAATTCCTACTACTTCGGTGACGGTACCAAGAGAGCTGTAAATCACCTGCTTAATAAGTGGGGATACGCTCAGAACGGTATCGCAGGGAAGAATTTTGAAAAGAAGCTTTATGAGGAACTGAGAAAATGACATTAAAGGAATTGCTGACAGGTGGTGGAAGTGCGTTGCTTATACTGGCAACGCTCCTCCAGATTGCACCTATTAAAATAAATCCATGGTCGTGGCTTGCCAAAAATATCGGCAAGGCTCTTAATGGTGAGGTTGTAGAAAAGGTTGACAGCCTCGAAAGGAACGTGGAAAAGCTCAGATCCGAGTGTGAGGAACGTGCGGCCACAAACTGCCGAACACGTATTCTTCACTTTGGTGACGAGATTTTACATAACGTAAGGCATAGCAAAGAGCATTTCGACCAGATACTTATTGACATCACCGATTATGAACAATACTGCAGTAATCACCCACACTTCAAAAATAACGTTGCTGTGGCTACAATCAAGCGTATTACTGAGGTGTATGAGGATTGCGTGGAGAATAATGATTTTTTGGAATAAAAATGACGGCTGGACCCAAATCTGGGCTCAGCCGTTTTTTGTTTATACAACAAAAGCCCGACAGAATCAGGCTTGCTTGTTGTGTAGAAATTTTCTTTGATTTTATCTCGAACTGTGTCGATATATTCATTATATCGTATTTTTATGACGATGTAAATAGCTTTTTGGGAAAAGTTTTCGACATGATTTGACATAGATAATATAAAAGTTATTTGTACGTTGCTAAATCGTTGCTAAATAATCAGGATGTTTAAAAACAAAAATCCTCGCAGACGACGTATCTACGAGGATTTCGTGGAGCTGTTTAGCGGACTTGAACCGCCGACCTCTTCCTTACCAAGGAAGTGCTCTGCCGACTGAGCTAAAACAGCATATATGGTTGGGATAGGTGGATTTGAACCACCGAATGACGGAGTCAAAGTCCGTTGCCTTACCACTTGGCTATACCCCAATACGACTAACATTATTATTATATCAAAAATCGTTGTCGATTTCAAGAGTTTGAAAGAAAAATATATATTTTTGGCATTATGTGCAATAGTAGAATGTGGAATTTAGCTATATTTACTATTTGCACAAAAATTTGTCTTTGAATTTTATAAATAATTTCAGGAATTTTTGCTAAAACGCTTGAAAAAGGAAATATAATATGTTATAATAATGGTTGTATTAAAGTAACAATAAATTCAACAAATACTGCGTAATTTTATTGCATTACGGCATATGGGGGGATATCTTTGAAAAAAAATTTGGTAATCACACTTGAAAGACAGTACGGAAGCGGTGGACTTGAAGTAGGCGAGCTTGTGGCTCAGAAGCTTGGCATACCTTGTTATAGTCAGGAAATACTTGAAAAGGCTGCACAGACATGCAATATTCCGGAAGAATATATTGAAAGCACACAGGAAAATGTATCACAGAGCTTTTTATACCAGCTTTCTATGGCGTCAAAAACAGGCGAGTCAGTTGATAATTTCCGTTCAAAATCCAACATTCTCTACCTTGAAATAGAGAAGATTATTAAAGAAATGGCAGCACAGGGAAGCTGTGTTATTATAGGTCGCTGCGGTGACTATATTCTTCGTGATTTTGACCCTGCACTTCACGTATTTATTTATGCAACTATGGACAAGCGCAGAAAGAGAGTATGCGAGGCACTTGGCTGTACAAACGAATCTGCTGAATATATTATACGCAAGAACGACAAGCGTCGTGAAACATTCTACAACGGTAATACAAATCACACATGGGGTATCAAGGAACACTATAATCTCTGTATCAACAGCGGTGTCTATGATATCGAAAAATGTGCGGATATGATTATTGAATCAATCAAGTATTTATAAACATTATATTTATAAAAATCAGAACGTCTTATAAGGCGTTCTTTTTATTTGCACAGATAAAAGCGGCCACATAACCGAATATGTGACCGCACATAATTTACTTCTTTTCTTCGTGGTATTCCTTTTCTGTGTTAACACTCCAGATATTTTCCTTTGTCTTCTTGCCGCTTAAAATGTTGCGTACAGTTTCAAAAGATGTAACCATAGAGTGGTCCATGTTATTGTAACGGTGCTGACCGTTTCTGCCGACACAGTAAAGGTTTTCGATAGAGCTCAAATATTCAACAAGAGTATCCATTTCATCGTATGTATCGAAGTATGCAGGGTAAGCCTTCTTAACTCTTTCCATGTGAGTATCAAGAACGTCATTTTTATCTGAGATAAGACCAAGCTTAATCATTTCTTCAACACCGAACTTTGAAAATTCTTCTTCTGACATTGTCCAGAATTCGTCGCCTTCGTTTACAAAGTATTCAAGACCAATCCATACTGTATTTTCAAGGTCCTTTACAAGATATGGTGACCAGTTGTTGTAAAGCTGAAAACGTCCCACCTTAACTCGTCTGTCTTGAACGTAAACCCAGCAGTCAGGTACAATGTTGCCAACAGTTTTCATAGTAGTCTTGTTCTTGAGGTTAAGCTTTGGAACAAGAACACCAAGTGTCATGTAATCACGGTAAGGAAGTCCTGCGGCAATTCTTGCAGGGTCTGCAGGAACGTCATTCATACCTGCAACAAGTTCTCTTACAGGCATCGATGAAATGATATGGTCGCCATTTAAAGTGATTTCCTGTCCGTCCTTTACGTATGTAACGCCTGTTAGCTTGTTGCCGTCTTTGTGGAGCTTTTTAACAGAAGCATTCATTATAATAGTACCGCCAAGCTTCTGGAATTCTTCGGCAGTTGTTTCCCAGAGCTGACCCGGACCAAACTTAGGATACTTGAATTCTTCGATAAGTGAAGTGTTTACCTTACGGTTCTTAACCTTGAAAAGCTTGCCGAAAAAGTCCTTGATAATTCCTACGATAGAAAGACCCTTTGTTCTCTGAGCACCCCAGGAAGCGTCAATTTCGCTTGGGTGTCTGCCCCAGAGGTTTTCTGTGTAGTATTCAAAGAACATTGAATAGAGCTTTTTACCAAAGCAGTTGATGTAGAAGTTTTCAAGATTTGTTTCAGGTCTTTTGTGGAATACTGTTGCAAGGTAGCTGAAACCAACCTTCATTGTTGTAAAGAAGCCGAAATTTTTGATTGTTTCAGGCTTTAATGTTACAGGATAGTCATAGAACTTGTCATCAAAGAGGATACGTGAAACTCTGTGTCTTGTGAGCATAACCCTGTCTGTCTGTTCAGGGTTTGGGCCTCCCTGTGTAAGCGGAATTTCTCTTTCAAGCAGGATATCGTCAAAGCTTGGGCTGCCCTGCATAGGAAGCATCTTGTTCCACCATTCGTTAACCTCAGGCATTTTTGAGAAGAAACGGTGGCCGCCCATATCCATGCGGTTGCCCTTGTACTTTACAGTTTTAGAGATACCGCCGATTTCGTTTGTTTCTTCGAGTACAGTTACGTTGTACTTGCCTTTACCCTGATTTAAAAGTTCATAAGCGGCTGTAAGTCCCGCAGGACCTGCGCCGATAACAATAACATTCTCCATTTTAAATTCTCCTTAAATTAATATAATAGTATTTTTCTTGCAAGGAAATTATATACAAGAACAATAAGAGCTACAATAATCTTTGCTATGTACTGGTTCATGGAGAACAGCCAGTCTGTGCAGACCATCATAAGAAGTACGCTGAGTCCCCAGCCTATAATACCGATTACAGTATACCACAGAAATTCACTTTTCTTACCTGTTTTTGCATTTTCCGTAAACACAAACTTTTTGGATAAAAGGAAGTTTGTGATAAGACCACAGACAAAACCTGCTGTTGTTCCGACAACGGTGCTGATTGTTCCTTTGCCCAGAGCTGCAAAAACAGCGGCACAGGCGAGATAGTCCACAACAAAAGCAATACCGCCCACAAAGCAGTAGCGGAAAAACTTTATAAATCCGTTTTCGGTAGGTGTAAAGAAAAGTGCTTTGAAGTCAAACTTGAATAAAAGCTGAAATAATTCCTTCATTCTAACCTCCGTTAATTAAAATTACCCATAATATTTATCATTATAACATATTTTGATAGTAAATTACAATAGTTTTTTTAAAATTTATGAATGATTTGTTTGCTTTTTTTATTATGGATATGACAGAAAAATAAAATTTGATTTTTTATAAGAATATTTTTTGTATAAGTTGACAAAAAAGAAAAAATATGATACAATGTATAAAAATACCCCGAATTTTAAAAAAAGAGGTGCATATTTATGAAAAACAACAACCAGACATTTGACGCTACTACTACGGTGAACAGAAATTTTATTAAAGTACATGCCTTTCTGCTCATTGGTATATGTACATTATTCGGCATACTTAATTTTGTCACAGGTTCTTTCCTGACAGCAATAATTACAATTGCCGCCGGTGCCCTTACAGCCGGAGTGATAATGTGCATAAAGAACAAAATCGGATTTTCCATAGCGGGTACCGTACTTACTCAGGCACAGCTTTTTATAATTATAATTATATCCACGTCAACCCATCAGTTTCATGGAATGTTCCCGTTGCTGGTTGCTTCGATTGCTTTTGCAGGAATATATCTTGATAAGCGCAACCTGATTATTCATTGGGTTATTATGGATATTGCGATGGTTGCAGGTCTGTTTTTGCGTAACATCTTTTATGCAGGTGCGGAAACAGGATTCTTGATAAAGGGTATTGCGGCAGTAAATGTCGGTGCGTATCTCATTTATTATCTCATCAACGGTACTGTAAAGCAGATTGTAAATGTAAAAAATGCTGAGATGGAAAGCGAAAAGCTTGTTGTACAGGTTCAGTCGCAAATGGATGAGAGCCAGCAGATGATGGAAAGCCAGCGTCATGTTGTTGAAAATATCGCTGAAATTTCCGCAGCTGTAAATGCCTCTGTCGCACGAATGAAGGATGTTGCCGAAAATATCAGTTCTTCTGCTGAGGAACAGCAGGCGGCACTTGAGGATATTGCAAATGAAATCACAAAGGTAAGTGACGAAACTGAGGGCAGCATTTCCGAATCTGAACAGGCAGCACAGGCAGCTCAGCAGAGTAAGGAGCTTCTTGCTGATACTCATGATGAAATGGTCAACATGATAAATGCCATGACTGAAATTGAGCGTTCTTCAGCTCAGATACAGGGAGTTGTAAAGGCAATTGAGGATATAGCGTTCCAGACAAATATTCTCGCACTCAATGCGTCTGTTGAAGCGGCAAGGGCAGGTGCGGCAGGCAAGGGATTTGCGGTTGTTGCTGATGAAGTAAGAAATCTTGCGGCAAAGAGTGCTGAATCGGTTAAGAATACATCAGAGCTTATAAAGGCTTCTCTTGAAGCGGTTGAACGAGGCAGAGATATTGCCGATAAGGTTTCACGCAAGACAGATGATGTAATTGAAACTGCCGAAAGAAGTGCAAAGCATGCAAGACAAATCAATGAACTTACAAAACGACAGGCAGATGCGGTTGAAAATGTAAGAACAAATATTCAGAATATTTCGGGCATGGTTGAAATGAATGCCCAGACATCTGTTGAAAGCACACGTATTGCGGCAGATGTTGCACAGGACGTTCAGAAAATGGACGAAATCGTAAGAAATTACAGATAATTTAATCCTGCATGCAGGATAAAGTATAGAGAAAGAGGTAAGATGAAAAAATGACAGATAAGGAACTTCAGAAGCTTAAAAGACCGGAGATACTCGAAATTATGCTCAATCTCCAGAATGAGCTTGATAAGGAAAAGGAAGAAAACGAGGCTCTCCGTGCAAAGCTCTCGGAAAAGAATATTGCCATTGAAAAGTCAGGAAGTATTGCAGAAGCAGCTCTCGAAATCAATGGTGTGTTTGATGCGGCTCAGAAGGCGGCAGATGTGTATCTTGATAATGTAAAGAAAATGCATACTGAACAGAAAACATATCATGAGCAGGCTATGGCAAAATCAACTGCAGAGGCAGAGGGAATTGTAACTCAGGCAAAGAGAGAGGCAGAAACCTTAAAGACAAAAACTGATATTGAATGTCGCACAAAGGTGAAAAATACCGAAGAAGAATGTGCTGCAAAAATCAGGACTACTGAGGAAGAATGTGCAAGAAAGATAAGCGAGACAAACGCACTTTGTACAAAGAAAATCAATGAAACAAAGGAAAAGTGTACCGCTATTTCTTCACTGGACAACCAGATTGCAAGCTTCTTTGGAAACAATCCGGCTGCACAGCAGGCTATGCAGTCTATGGCTCAGGAACAAACAAAAACAGAAGAATAATACATATAAAACGGGACTTGAAAAAGTTCCGTTTTTTATTGCTCTGCTTTCTTTGAAAAGCAGGGCATATTTTTTTATTCAGCCGAATACAATTAAAACAACAGCTGAAAAGGAGCGTAAAAATGAGCAGTATACAAAATTTCAGAAAAGCTTTGTGTTATCTTCCGTCAAAGCTTTCGGACAGCCTTAAAAAATTACCCACCTGCACAGCCGAAAGGATAAACGAGATACGTTTGCGTATAAATCGCCCCCTTTCGGTCAGTATTTACGGGGAAAATCATTTTGTCACGCAAAACGGCTCGCTTACATTGTCACCATCACTTTCGGTTATCTGCAGCTCTGAGGATATACAGACAAGCTTTCGTGCAGTTTGTGATTACTCGGTACACAGCCATCAGAAAGAAATCTCACAGGGGTTTATAACCATAGAGGGCGGAAACAGAGTGGGTATCTGCGGAACGGCTGTGGGTACGGACAAAAAAATCGAAACACTCAACTACATAAGCAGCATGAATTTCAGAATTGCAGGGGAGATTTTCGGATGCGGAGAGGAAATCTGCAAAAAACTCCTGAGCAGACGTCTTACAGGGATTCTGCTTGTGGGTGAGCCACTCAGCGGCAAAACCACCATTCTGCGTGATATCTGCCGTATAATCGGTAAAAGTCATCGTATAAGTATTATTGATGAACGCAGTGAGATAGCCGCCTGTTACAAAGGTGTACCTCAGAATGATATCGGCTTTTTTTCGGACCTGCTTGACGGATATGACAAGAAAAACGGCATTGAAACGGCTGTAAGGGTTATGTCACCTGAAATGGTCGTATGTGATGAAATAGGCGGTAAATCCGATTGCGAAGCTGTTTTGTCTGCAGTGACTTCGGGAGTAAAGTTTGCGGCCTCTGTTCATGGGAACAGTATTGACGAGATTTTACAGCGTGAGCATCTGAAAAAGCTTGTTGACTGCGGGATTTTTGAGTATGCTGTTTTGCTCGGAAGCGGTGCAGAGGTTGGGAAAATAACAGAGATAAAAAAAATCGGAGGTCTTGAATGTTAAGAATTCTGGGTGCGGTATGTATATTTTCAGCTTCGGCACTTGTGGGAATACACCTTTCGGAAAATATTCGTAATAAAAAGGAACGGCTTGTCCTTACTGAAAAAATGTTTTCGGAAATTTCCGATTACATACGCTGGAACTCACTTACCCTGCATGAAATAGCAGACAGGCTTTTTAAATCGGAACAGTTTGCAGAGCTTGAATTTGTGTCGGCTTTATCTCAGAATTGCAAGAATACACGTTCATTTCCCTCAGCGTGGGAAAATGCGGTTAAATCGGACAATCAGATGTGCGGGGAAGAAAAAAAGTTTTTTTATGAGATAGGAAACACACTTGGCACAACCGATACACAGGGACAGCTTTCGGCACTTGATATGTATAAGTCAAGGATTGAAAAAATGATACTTGAAGAAAGTGAACGATACAGGATTAAGGGGAAGCTGTACCGTTCGCTCGGGGCTGCACTGGGTGCCATGACAGGAATTTTAATGATTTAGGAGGAAGTATATGGAGGTTGACCTTATCTTTAAGATTGCGGGAATAGGGATAATTGTTTCGGTGCTGAACCTTGTCCTGAAGCGTGCAGAGAGGGAAGAACAGGCAATGATGACCACCCTTGCAGGACTTATTGTAGTTCTTATGATGATTATAGGCAGCATAAGCGACCTGTTTGATACGGTGAAAACGGTGTTCGGCTTATGGTAACGGCAATCGTGGGAGTGTGCGGAATATGTATCTGCACGTCACTAATATGCAAGATAACCGAACGTCATGCAAAGGAACAGGCAGTAATGCTGAGTATAATAACCTGTGTGCTTGTGCTTATACTTATGCTGTCGGACATACCTATAATTTTCGGCAAAATTGATGAGCTGATTTCAAAGGCAGGGGTTGACGGTGACTACATAAGGATAATTTTCAAATCTCTCGGGATATGCTATCTCACGCAGTTTTCGGCTGATATCTGTCGTGACTGTAAGGAAAATGCTGCGGCTTCTGCTGTGGAAATATTCGGGAAAATACAGCTTGTGCTTATATCGTTACCGCTGTTTGAAAGCCTGATTGAAAATGTACTGGTGATAATGGAATGAAAAAATTGACAGCTTTTATAATTTTTATGGTTATGCTTTTTATATGTCCTTTTTCTGTTTCGGCTGATGAGCAGGAGTTCTACAATATGGAGGAGTTTTACAGCTCCAGCGGTGCCCCTGACCTGTCAGCAGGGGATATACTTGAAGATAAGGGGATTTCATTTGAAAATCCCAGAAGCATACTTTCTCTTACGCCTTCAGAAGTATGGGAAATCATAAAGGAAATTGCAGATGGTATACTTTATGCACCTGTCAGACTTGTGATATCCATAATCATTGTAATAATACTTACCTCTCTGATAGACGGCATGGGTGGAACGGTAAAATCAAAGCAGATGTCAGGGATTTTTGAAATAATCTGCGTTCTTGCCTGTGTGGGAGTTGTTTTTGTGCCGGTCTGTGAGTGTATAGACAATGTTTCAGAGGCGGTTGCAGAAGGGGCAGAATTTATGCTTGGATTTGTGCCTGTATTTTCGGGGCTTACTGTTGCAGGCGGACATGTAACGGCAGGAGCAGGATACAGTGCGGCAATTCTGGGATTTTCAAATGTTGCAGTTTCTCTTGCAAGGGATTTTTTTCTGCCGCTTCTTAGTATGTGCCTGAGTACTGCAATAGTGGACAGCTGTTGTGATGCTGTGAATTTAAGCGGTATTATAAATGCTGTGCGGAAAATTGTTACATGGGGAATAGGGCTTGTAATGACCGTTTTTACAGGACTTTTGTCACTTCAGAGCATTGTGGGTTCTTCAGCTGATTCGGTTACGGCAAAGGCGGCAAAGTATGTCCTTTCAAACAGCATACCCCTTGTGGGTTCAGCTGCTTCTGACGCATATTCAACTGTAAGGGGTAGTATATCACTTTTGAAAAACGGCGTGGGTGGAATAGGTATTGCGGCACTTGTGGTAATGCTTCTGCCACCATTGATACATACAGTTATATACAGCCTTGCGTTTGCATTATCGGGGAGTGTTTCGGAGATTTTCGGTACAAAAAAACTTGTACAGCTTTTTAAAAACATCAATTCAATTCTTTCGGCGGCACTTGGTATTCTTGTATGCTTTATGCTTATGTTTGTGATATCCACAGGGGTTGTCATGAGCGTCTGCACAGATATTTCGTGAGGATAACAAAATGGAATTTATGAAAACTATTATTTTTACCTCCTGCATTTTAACGGTTGCAATCACAATAGCAGGCAATATAAAATCAGGAGAAAAGTTCAGCAGACAGCTGAATCTTATCTTTTCCCTTGTGTTTTCAGCAGGAGTTTTGACATCAGTTGTAAAAACAGGGATAAATTTTGAAATCCCTGATTTAAGTGGTGAAGTGTATGCAGATGAATATTCGGATTTGCAGAAAGATGCTGAC
>JAZQZW010000121.1:0-27925 GCA_045634285.1 Oscillospiraceae bacterium | reverse complement strand
CTACCATAATATCATCAAATGCAGCAGGAGTAAGTGACTGGGCACCATCACAAAGCGCCTTAGATGGCTGTGGGTGTACTTCAATCATAAGACCGTCAGCACCGGCTGCAACAGCAGACTTTGCAAGCGGCTTAATAAGTGCAGACTTACCTGAAGCATGGCTTGGGTCGGCAATTACAGGAAGATGTGTCATAGCATGAAGTACAGGAATTGCAGAAACGTCAAATGTATTTCTTGTGGCAGTTTCAAATGTTCTGATACCTCTTTCACAGAGAATTACATTTTCGTTACCGCCTGACATAATGTATTCAGCACTCATAAGCCATTCTTCAATAGTATTTGCAAGACCTCTCTTTAAGAGGATAGGCTTGTTGCATTTACCGATTTCTGCAAGCATTTCAAAGTTCTGCATATTTCTTGCACCAATCTGAATAACGTCTACGTCATTGAAAAGGTCAAGGTGTTCAAGGCTCATAAGCTCTGTAACGATTGGAAGTCCTGTTTCCTTTTTAGCTGTTAAAAGAAGTTCAAGTCCCTTTTCCTTAAGACCTCTGAAAGCGTATGGTGAAGTTCTTGGTTTGAACGCACCGCCTCTGAGGAAGTTTGCTCCCGAAGCCTTTACAGCCTTTGCACATTCAACAATCTGTTCTTCGCTTTCGATTGAGCATGGACCTGCCATTACGCCAAAGTTTCCGCCGCCGATTTTAACACCGTTTACATCTATAATTGTATCTTCTGAGTGGAATTTTCTGTTTACAAGCTTGAATGGTTCTGATACTCTCTGTACCTTTTCTACCATTTCAAGAGCCTGAACGTCTCCCACGTCAATTTTTGAAGTATCACCGATAAGACCGATGATTGTTGATTCTGTACCTGTACTGAGGTGAGTTCTGAATCCCATATCCTCAAATCTGTCTGTAAGGTTCTTTATATCTGCCTCATTGGGGTTTTTACATACGATAATCATAATATTTATCTCCTTTAAAATTATATTTTAAGCTCGCTATAATAGTTTAAAGCTTGTGTGCTTTAAACAGTATATCACTTTAAACCCCAAAAGTCAATAGCTTTTAAAAATAAATAATGCAACACACTTTATTTTGGTGAAATTACCGAAATATTTGGTATAGGTTGAAATCTTTTCCTATATATGATATAATTGATACATAATTAACAAATGGAGAGTGTAGCTTATGAATACAAAAAAGAAATTTTTATCAGTAATTACAGCTTTTGTACTGTTTTTATCAGCAATGTCGGTGACAACTGCTTTAAGCCAGAATGAAATTGTTTATGGTGTTTTTGATGGAGGCGTATCTTTTATGGCTTATGAACAGTTTCCGGCTAAAACCACCTATAACATAGGTGAAGAACTTGATTTAAGCGGACTTGAAATGTCGATTTTTTATTTTCCTGATGGAAGTGGAACAGGAGTTAACTATAAAATAGCTGAAGGCTTAGACCCATTAGAATATACGGATTTATTTAATGTTGACACTTCTGCTTTTGACAATACCAAATGCGGAGAATATGAAATTACAATAACACCTACTAGGAAAGCTATTGACAGTTACAGTGTTTTTTATGATGATGAACGCAGTATTACAGTTTATGTTGTTGAAGCAAAAGATGTAACTACGACAACCGCTGTCACAACAACAACAACAACAACAACAACAACTTCTACTTTACAAAATTTTGTCGATGTCACTTCTTTATCTCAGACAACCACACTCAGTTCAGACGTTATTATAAGCACTGTAATTTCGGTAATTCCTCTGGAAACAACAGCTGTAAGTAATATTAGCGGAACATACGAAAATCTTTCATACATTCAGCATGAAGACCATATTGAAATCGTTGACTGTGATGAAACTGTCACAGAAGTTATTATACCAGATGAAATAAACGGACTTCCTGTTACTATAATCGGTGATAGTGCATTTTCAAAATGCAGTATTGAAGATATCGTAATTCCTGAAAATATCACATACATAGGATATAATGCATTTTACTCATGTTATCCTCTCAACAGTATTACGTTTGAAAGCAGAAACTGTAAAATTGTTACAGCATATAACAACGGCTGGGCTGATACCTTTGTAAATAGTTTTTATCACAGCTCATCTTCATGCTTTACGCCCGATTATACAGGAACATTTTACGTTTATGAAGATTCTACAGCACATGCATATGCCGAATCACATTACCTAAACTTTTCGATAATAGAAGAATCAGCCGTAACTACCGCAATAACAACCACACAGACAACAACTACAACCACCACAGCTGTATCACTGCCTCAGACATCACCAACAATAACATCAAAAATAACAACAAGTCCCTGCGGAAACGGTGACGGAATTGTAACTTCTGCACCACCAAAAGCTACTGCAACTACAACCACAACTTCAATGACAATAGTAACATCATTTCTCCCTGTTACTATGATTACATCACAGACAACGGTTCTTTCGGGATATAAAATAGAATCTGTGGACTTAGCTATAACAGCCAAGAATACAACTGTTGATAAATCTGATGGAGTAGCATATGTCCTGTTAACATGTCCTACAAATGTATCAGGCAAATTCAATATTTATATGCCTGACGGGTTTACACTTGTCCGTGCAACAAACGGAAATGATATTGAATATGAAATTGATGAAAATAACACATTCGAAGCAAACACTTCAATGGTTTATCTGAAATTTGAGTTTAACAAAGCCCTGTCAGACGGAGATTACCAAATTATAGCAAAGTTCAACGCTACTGAATTTAAGAATCCAAATACATATATAAAGTATAATGGAGTTTCTTACGGCACTGTAACACTTCAATCAAATCAAGTTACAACAGCAACTTCTGAAAATAATACAACCACTACCACAACAACCGTCACAACATCAGAGGTAACAACAGTTACACCTGAAACCAAGCCTGCTCTGACAGGCGATGCTGACGAAGATAACGAACTTACAGTACGTGACTGTGCACATATTGCAATAATGATTGCAGAGGGCAAAACAGACAAGCTTACAAAAACAGCCGACTTTAATGGTGACGGAATCGTAAATGTCCGTGATGCTGCGGCAATTGCAAGAAAACTCGCAGAAAAATTATAGCATAATACACAAAACCGCCTTGTTTAAACAAGGCGGTTTTCACAAACTTTTAAGATTTTAAAAATTTTTTTAAAATTTACTGCGAGATTTTGCATGTTCGTACGTCTATATTATTGAAAGGTAAAAAACCTTAAAACAAAATGATTTTAAAATTTAGAAAGGACGGCGTTTTTTATGAAAAAAATCAGAAAAATTACAAGTATTCTCACAGCATTTGCATGTACAGCCTCACTTGGTTTCAGCGTAGTGTCGGCTGAGGAACAGAATGACGGCACACTCTACTACGGAGATTATCTCAGCTATCAGACAGTAGATGAAGATTCAGACGGAACTGCAGATTCTGTTACAATTACAGATTGCGATGAATCAGCAATTGAAATTGAAATTCCTGCTGAAATTGACGGTCTGCCTGTTACTGAAATCGGCAAATATGCTTTCTTTTATTGCAGGTCATTAACCGGCGTTACTATTCCTGACAGTGTAACCTCAATTAATGACGGCGCATTTGATTACTGTGGTGAACTTAAAGCTGTTACTATTCCTGACAGCGTAACCAAAATCGGAGAAGATGCATTTGCAAGCTGTGAAACCCTTACAGAAATTGTTATTCCTGACAGCGTTACTGAAATGGAAAAGCTCGCGTTTTTCGGCTGTACAAACCTTACTGATGTAACAATTTCAAAAAATCTCACTTCACTTGAATCGCAGGTATTTTCATTCTGCAATTCTCTCAAATCAGTTTATATTCCTGACAACATCACAAAGCTCGGTGATCATGTATTCTGGGAAAGCCCGATTGAAGAAATCAATATTCCGAATACAATAACAGAAATAGGCAGCAATCCTTTTAAGGATACTCCATGGATGCTGGAAAAATTTGCTGAAAATCCTATGTTTATTGTAAATAATATTCTCGTTGATGCTTCAAAATGCGAAGGAGCTGTTGTAATCCCGGACGGAGTTACAAGTATTGCTGATTCAGCGTTTGAAGGCTCAGCTGCAACAAGCGTTACCGTTCCAGACAGCGTAACAACACTCGGAGTCGGTGCAATCAACAGATGTGATAATCTCACAAGTATTACACTTCCTGACAGCATTACATCTATGGGAACTGCTGCGTTATCAAGCAACGATAATCTTATAACAGCAAAGCTTCCGGCACATCTCGAGGAACTTCCTGAAAATCTTTTCTGGAGCTGTGAAAAACTTAAAAGTGTAAAATATCCGAAAAACATAAAAACCATTCCTTCTCGTATGTTTTACAACTGCAATTCTTTAACTGATATAGTTATTCCTGATACAGTTACAGCAATCTCTGACAGAGCTTTCGATGGCTGTGAAAAGCTTGAAAATATAACAATTCCTGAAACAGTTACTTCAATTGGAAATGGTGTATTTGAAGATACAAAATGGCTTGTAAACAAGAGCCTCGAAAATCCGCTTGTAATTGTAAATAACATTCTTGTTGACGGACAGACATATTCAGGCGAGCTTACAATTCCCGAAAATATAACAAAAATTGCAGGTGAAGCATTCTTTGATTGTGATGGACTTGAAAAGGTTATAATTCCAGAGCATGTTACAGAAATCGGTGCAGGTGCATTCGCATGTTGTTATAATCTTACAGATGTTACAATAGAAAATCCGAACTGTATTATTGATGATTCGACAAGTGTATTTACAAACACATGGGGCTATGCTTCTCCTAACGGAATGGTGCCGGGTAAATTTAATGGTATAATTTATTGTTACGAAAACTCAACAGCCCACGAACATGCAGTAAAGTATAATAAAAGCTATACATTTATCGGAAGTGATATAATATATGAACCAATCGTTCCTGAACCATTGTTTACAAGTGTAGACCCTGCCAAGACTTCAACCGTAACATGGACTTCATATACATCAACTACTCAGGTAAGCACAAGTGAAACATCTGCTTCAACCATTACAACAATCATATATCCGCTTACTCCATATCCGGTTTCTACAACTGTTCCTACTTCGGAAAATGTTGATGATAATGATATAATTCTTTCCGAACCGATTGGTACAAATTATACAGTTCGTGACTGTGCATTAATAGCATCTGCACTTGCAAACGGAAAAGCTGATACACTTCCAAAAGAAGCAGATTTCAACGAAGACGGTATAATAAATATCCGTGATGCTGCGACACTTGCACAGACGCTTGCAAATAAACAGTAACCACACTCTGAGGAGATAACGTAATGAAAAGAAAATTACTTTCATTTCTGACAGCCACCGCAGTCCTCCTGCCGATATTTTCGGCAGGAGGCTTTACGGCTTTTGCAGAAGAAACAACCTATCCGGAAAGCTTTTCAGAATACACTCAGTTTAAAGAGGACTATCCCGAAATGTACCGCATTGACGATGACAGCGTTTATTTCATAAACCAGAATGTATCAAACGCTTTTATGAGCCTTATAGTCAGCGGCAATCAGGATTCTGATGTTGTTCACAATAATTACGGCTGTATCTTTACACCAAAAGAAAATGGAAAATATGTTGTAACCGAAAAAGAACTTCGCGAGGAAATTGTTGCTGCAGGGTCAACGGGGCATTTCCATTATTTCTATCCTGTAACGGTAAACTATGTTGTTGATGTTGAAAATTCAGAAATTACAGTTGAGAAAATGGGTACTGTAAGCTGGTATTCCGAAAGTCAGATTTCGGAAGAAATTGAACAGGCCGAAAAGATTACAGCAGAATCGGGAGAAGTATATGCTCCGATGTGCGGTGATGTTATGGCAGAGGGTGCAGAGGATATAATTAACGGGGATTATTTTTCTTTTGTAAACGGACAGCTTCCTGATAGCGGCGGATATGACAGCTATATAACAAATGTTTATGATGAATATTCAGCAAAGTCATATTTTTGTGTTACTACTTCAGCATTGGATTCAGACATTCCACTTAATACAACTGAATTTAATACATGCTCATATCTTGATGGAAATTATGAATTGGGTACATGCGATGTAAAGCAGTTATTTCGTATTGACGCACCTGAGGACGGTGACCTTACAATTATTACAGACAATAAAGAATATTATCTTACAGTAAAAGACGGTATTTTTCATCATACTGAGAAACCAAAGCTTTCTACAGTACAGGGTGACATTAACAATGACGGAGAATTTGGATTTGCAGATGTTGTCGGACTTCATAAATACCTGCTTGGTAAAAGTGGCATGATCTGCATGAACAATGCAGATTTTAACGATGACGGTAAAATCAATGTTTTCGATATATGCATTATGAAAAGAATTTTAGCCGATAAAAAGCCTGTGCTTACATCTGATACATGGTTTGTGGGTACAGCCTATACTGAACCTACAGTAACATTTACACTTGATGCAAACAATTACTGGCTGCCTGCTACATGTGATATGCTTCCTACTGCACAGCTTTACAATGCAGATACAAATGAACTTGTTGCTCATATGGAGCATCAGGGCAACAACATCTGGACATGTACAGTAGAAATCGACAATTCTGAAATGGGTGAAGCAAATTTCTATGCTGTTGTAGACGGAAAAGACGGAAGCTGTGGCAATTCTATGAAGTCGGATATTCTGACAATAAGCGTTCTCCATGCCTATCTGTCAATAAGCTAAAATATCGGTTGTCAGTTTTGTGTATTTTTACTTGATTATTTTATTGAACTATTTACTAATATATGCTATACTAAAAGAAATACATATAAAGCAGGCGAGGTGATTTTTTGGATTATACTATCAGCATAACAAACAAATGCAATCTGAAGTGCAGTTACTGTTACGAAAGACATTTAAATACCGAATACGGACATATCAATAATGAAACAATGGGGAAAATCGCAGATTTTATAAACCGTCGTGGAGATGCGGGAACTGTGTATCTTTTTGGTGGTGAACCTTTGCTTTATAAGGATACCGTAAAATTCTACTGTAAAAATCTTAAAGCAAGACGATTTGTTATTACAACAAACGGGACACTTCTTGATGAAGAATTTATAAAGTGGTGTGCAGAGAGAAAAGTTATCATTAATATGTCACATGACGGTATTGAATGTACCGAACGTGGAGTTGATACGTTAGTTCTTGATGAAAATCTGAAAATGCTGCTGAAATATCAGCCCGAAACACTTGTACAGCTTGTTTATACCGAGGAAACTCTTCCGAAATTATATGAAAATATTTTATATCTTAAAAACCTTGGTGTAAAAAAGGTTTCTGTAGCTATGGACGCTTTTCTTACTCCAGATGACCCCGACAGTTTCGGTGATATTTTAAGGGAACAATGGCGAAAAATTGCAGATATTCATGATTTGTATGTATATGAACTTGCCGTAAAAAAGAAAACAATAAAAGAAAACAAACCAAGTACCTGTGAAATATGCAAAAAGAAAATTTTCATAAACTGGGACGGAAGCTTTTATCCATGCATACAGTTCCAGAACATACAGGAATACCGATGTGGTGATATATCTGTGGGAATTAAAGCTGAAAAGGCAAGAAAGGCACATCCCGATTATTCAATGGTATCGGAGAGGTGTGAGGGCTGTGAAATAGCCACCTATTGCAGAAATTCCTGTGCATGCAGAAAAATGGCTACAACGGGTACTGTAAGAAATATTTCAGAATCTGCCTGTCTTGAAGAACAGGTTCAGATTCTTACTGCACTTGAAATAATAGCTAAAGAAAACGGAGGAAAGACATAATGAGAAAGTTTACAAAAGAAATAACGGCATTGATGGCTTCTGTTGCTGTAAGTGCAGCTGTCGGTACAGCTAATATATCATCAGAAGAAATTGTTGAAACTGCTGGTGTTGCTGTACAACCTACAACTGAAATTGTTGCAACAGCAGGTGTACCACTGCCATCAGATGAATATACTGAGCCAACATTAGCAACAGTTACATCAATAACAATAATTACATCTACAGCAGGGGTTGCAATTCCGCCTGATGACTATACTGACCCAACAATTCCACCGGTAGACGGAGGTGTAATGCCGCCTGATGATTATACTGACCCAACGGAAGAATTTCCGCCAACAGCAGGTGTTCCACTGCCACCTGATGATTATACCGATCCTACTGAGGAAACAACAGAACCAATTCCACCACTTGCAGGTGAACCAACGTTGCCTGATGAATATATTGAAACAACAGAGGAATTTCCGCCACTTGCAGGAGATGTTATGCTTGTTGACGGTGATATTGACGGAAGCGGTTCATTTAACGTTGCCGATGTGGTTTTAATTTCTAAATATCTTCTGAATAAATCAGAAAGCGCACCTGATAATCTGTATGCAGCTGATTTAAATGCAGACGGTAAAATCAATGTGTTTGATCTGGTGGCTATGAAGCGTAAGATACTTGAGCAAATCACTCCTGAGATTATGGAATACAATTATGATTTTACAGAAATAAAAAACTATGATAATACAGCCGACTACAAAGACGGTGGTCAGATATCTGTATATACACAAGGTAATGAAGCTGTGGTTATGTGGAAAATCCCTGTATTTTACAGCACCGACTGTTGTGTACAGCAAATAGAAAGCATTGACTCATGCACATACAAAACAAATGATACAGACTTAATAAACATAGCAGAATCTAACAACGTTTATTATTACGGAGATTCTCCACAGGGATATACTTATTGCGTAATAAAAGCCTTAAAAGAGGGTAATGCCACTCTGACGTTTGACTGCAAATACACTGACAAAAGTATTGAGTTTACAATCGATAAAGACCTTAATATATCAGTTGCAGAATAAAACAAGCAATTAATATTAAAATATCTAAAAGACGTTTTGCAGTAATATGCAGAACGTCTTTTTGATTTATTGTTAAGTTTATCACTTCGTGCTTATAGAAAGTAAATCAGTTGAAGTAACTGCGGCATAAAAGTTTTTGCTTGTTTTGGTTTTTTGTGTTTGATTTTATTATCATTTCGAGCTTAAAGAAACAAAATCAGTTAAGGCAACAGTGACATAAAAGTTTTTGCCAAGCTTTTTTCAAAAAGCGTGAAAAAAAGGTTGATTTTTTTTTGAAAATGCTATATACTATAAATTGAGAAACTGAAAGGAGAAATTTCAATGAAATTTACAAAAATGCATGGTATCGGCAATGACTATATATATGTCAATTGCTTTGAAGAAAAGGTTGAAAATCCTGAAAAGGTTTCAATATATGTAAGTGACAGACATAAGGGTATCGGCTCTGACGGTCTGGTTATGATTATGCCTTCTGACAAGGCTGATTTCCGTATGAGAATTTTTAATGCTGACGGTTCAGAAGCTATGATGTGCGGTAATGCTACACGCTGTATCGGTAAGTATGTGTACGACAAGGGGCTTACAACAAAAACTGAAATCACACTTGAAACAAATTCAGGTATCAAATATTTAAAGCTTTTCCCTGAAAACGGCAAGGTTGAATTTGTTGAAGTTGATATGGGTAAAACTATTTTAGTACCTAAGGATATTCCTGTAAAATCAGACAAGGAAAGATTTATTTCTGAGCCTGTTACAGTTGACGGTAAGGAATACAAAATTACATGCGTTTCAATGGGTAACCCACATGCTATCGTTTATCTTGATGGTGTTGATGAGCTTGAACTTGAAAAAATCGGTCCGTCATTTGAAAACCATGAGCTTTTCCCTGACAGAATAAATACAGAATTTATTGAAGTAATCGACAGAACCAACCTTAAAATGAGAGTATGGGAAAGAGGAAGCGGTGAAACTTTTGCCTGTGGTACAGGTGCGTGTGCAAGTGTTGTTTCTTCTGTACTCAACGGCTTCTGCGATAAGGGAACAGAAGTAACTGTACATTTAAGAGGCGGTGACCTCAGAATTACTTACAACGAAGACGAAACTGTTATCATGAAAGGTCCTGCTACACTTATCTGTGATGGTGATGTTGACGTTTCATTTATAAAGTAAATTTTAATAAGGAGAAAATATAATGACAAAATTAAACAAGAACTATGATAACCTTGTTCCTAACTACCTTTTTGCAGATATCGCAAAAAAGACAAACGAGTTTATCAAGAACAATCCTGACAAGAAGCTTATCAGACTTGGTATCGGTGACGTTACACTCCCACTTGCTCCTGTTGTAGTTGAATCTATGAAAAAGGGCTGTGACGAACTTGGTGTTAAGGAAACATTCAAAGGTTATCCTGACTACGAAGGCTACGCATTTTTAAGAGAAGCTATTTCAGGCTACTACAAGAGCTTCGGTGCTGATGTTTCAGCTGATGAAATTCTCGTAAATGACGGTGCTAAAAGTGACGCAGGTAACATCGGTGATATCTTCTCAGAAGATAATATTGTACTTGTTTCTGACCCTGTTTACCCTGTTTATGTTGACTCAAACATTATGAGCGGCAGAAAGATTATCTATGCTGACGGTACTGAAGAAAACAACTTCTGTGCTATGCCTGATGAAAATGTACAGGCTGACATTATCTACCTCTGTTCACCTAACAATCCGACAGGTGCTTGTTACAACAGAGAACAGCTCAAGGCATGGGTTAACTATGCAAACAAGAACAACTCACTCATCATCTATGATGCAGCTTATGAAGCATTCATCGAAGAAGATGATATTCCAAGAAGTATCATGGAAATCGAAGGTGCAAGAACATGTGCTATCGAAATGTGCTCACTTTCAAAGACAGCCGGTTTTACAGGTACAAGATGTGGTTATACTGTAATTCCTAAGGAACTTGAACTTGACGGCGTAAACATCTATACACGCTGGTACAGAAGACTTTCAACAAAGTTCAACGGTGTATCATATCCTGTTCAGTGTGCTGCAGCTGCTGTATTCTCTGAAGAAGGTCAGAAGCAGATTCTTGAAAATATCAACTACTACAAGGAAAATGCAAAGATTATTGCTCAGACTATGGACGAACTTGGTATCAAGTACACAGGTGGCGTAAACTCACCTTATATCTGGCTCAAGTGTCCTGATAACATGGGCAGCTGGGAATTCTTTGACTACCTCCTTGAAAAAATCAATGTTGTAGGTACTCCTGGTGAGGGCTTCGGTAAGAATGGTGCAGGTTGGTTCAGACTTACTTCATTCGGCGACAGAGAAAATACAATCGAAGCTATGAAGAGATTCAAGGAACTCTTTAAGAAATAATGAATACTAAGAAATTTTTGCAGTGGTACGGCATTTTCTGTGCCGCTGCAATTTTATTTGTGATATGTGGTTTCTGTGGCTGGATTTACGAGGTTTCTGTAACCTCGTATCTGTTCGGACATTTTGCAAACCGTGGTTTTTTACATATTCCTGTACTGCCTATTTACGGAGTTTTCTCGTTTATAATGCTGCCTGTTTTCAGAAAACACAATTCGGTTCCTGTTGTATTTCTTGGCGGTATGGCTATTACGACAGTACTGGAACTCATAAGTTCATATCTTATCGAATGGATTTTGGGACATAGTCTGTGGAGCTACAGAACATGGGATTTTAACTTTGACGGCAGAATTTCTCTTTACAGTAGTCTGGCATTCGGTATAATGAGTGTTATTCTGATAAAGGGTGCGTATCCTCTTGTAAAGAAAATGTATGAAAAGTTTCCAAGGTGGCTGGTATGTTTACTGGGAACGGTTTTTGTATTAATAATTGTTGTGGATTTTATTTATACTGTAAGCATGTAAAAAAATTCTTATAATAAATTTTACCTGACTGAAAAAAATAATTCCAGGCGGTGATAAAATGAAAAAGAATGATAAAAAATCAAAGCAGAAAATCTATGATGAAATAATGTTTTCAAATGCAGGCTCAGCAAACGACTGCACAGGTCTTATTCCTAAGGGTACAACTGACAGGGAAGAATTTTATTCCTATGAAGATGTGCGAAATTTTGCTGTTCCTGAGATAATTAAAGAAAATATTGATTAAGCTTATTAATAGCAAAAGAGTCCGATAAAAGTATCGGACTCTTTTTTAACATATGTAAATATTAAAGTTCAATAATTTCGCCTTCAAGACCGTTGAATGCAGAAATTGCATTTGATTCGTCTGTATCAATGTGCATAGCAGGAGCATAGCTTGGTGAAACTCTTACGATAACGTCACCGAGGATAGCCTTTCTGCCTTCTGTTTCAATCTTAACCCAAACAACGTCTTTATCCTTAACGTTTCTTTCAGCAGCTGTTTCAGGAGTAAGGTGAATGTGTCTTTTAGCAACGATAACACCTTCGCTGATTTCAACTTCGCCTGCAGGACCAACAATCTTACAAGCACCTGAGCCCTTAACGTCGCCTGATTCTCTGATAGGAGCCGCTATACCGATTGAACGTGCGTCTGTAGCTGAAAGTTCAACCTGTGTTTCAGGACGAACAGGACCTAAAATTGATACATTTGCAAGTTCCTTCTTAGGACCTACAATTGTAACTCTTTCCTGACAGGCAAACTGACCTGGCTGTGAAAGATCCTTGATATTTGTAAGCTTTGCATCCTTACCGAAAAGGATTTCAAGGTGTTCCTGTGAAACGTGAATGTGTCTTGCTGAAGTTTCAACAATAAATTTCTTTGACATGGGAATTTCCTCCAAAATAATTTATATTTTTGCCTGAATTGACAAATTTTCTACAATTTAATTTTACTACTTTTTTGCATAAAGGTCAAGGGGTTTTTGCTTTTTTTATTATTTTTCTGTATCACCGCCTGAAAAAATCACATAGTATATACTGTTCAGAAAAAACTGAAAATATCTGTTATCGGAGGTTGCTATGAATACTGTACAGGAATATTTTTTGGGAACTGCCACACCGAAAGGTTTTCATACTGATTTCGGGAATATTATCAATGCCGACGGATACTACACCTACATACTGAAAGGTGGTCCGGGAACAGGAAAATCAACCCTTATGAAAAAAGTTGCGGAACATTTCAAGGACAGTCCGTTATCGCTGTATCGTTGTTCGTCTGATATAAATTCCCTTGACGCAGTTGTCGTTGAGGATAAAAAAATAATCATCGTTGACGGCACTTCCCCACACGTATTTGACCCGATTTATCCAGGAGTATCACAGGAAATAATAAATCTGGGAAGCTTCTGGGATAAAAAATACCTTTCGAAGCATGGCAAGGCAATAAAGCATCTTGCAGATGAAAATCAGAAATATCACAAAACAACAAGACGTTATATCGAGGCAATTGCATCAATCAATTCAGACATATACCGACACGCCGAAAACAGCCTTGACAAATCAAAGCTTTCTGCATATACAGAACGTTTTGCAAAAAAGGTTCTGCCAAAGTCAAATTCCCATGAAAAAGGCAAAATAAATTACTGCCAGCTCTCAGCCTTTACTACCGAAAAATATATGACACTTCCCGTAACATCTGATTATTCAGGCTATTTTATAAAAGACGATTTCTTTGCAGGCGGTGACTTATTTTTGAGAAAGCTTGCAGATATTTTCACCGATAACGGCTATGATGTAACCGTCAGCAAATGCTACATGCTTCACGAAGAAATTTACGAACATCTTATCTGTAAACCGCTTGGTCTTGTATTTACAACAGGCAACTTTTTCAACACTCATGTTCCTGAAGGTGAGAATACAATTAATTTTTCCAGATTTTACAGTAAGGAAAAGCTTTCAGACAAAAAGCACCGCATGAGCTTTAACAAAAATGCCGTTACAGAGCTTTCCGAAGAAGCTGCACTCTGCCTTAAAACAGCTCTTGAAATTCATGATGAGCTTGAAAAATACTATATAAACTCTCTCGCCCTTAAAAAGCTCAGTAAAATGACAGAAGAATTTATTCAAACTCTTGAATAATTCCGCATATTTCCTCTTTCTTTTCAAATATGCTTTCCGCTGTCTGAATAAGCTCACGACAGCGTGAAAGCTTTTGCTTTGATGTTTTGTCGGAAAAATACTCTCCGTCTGTTATAAAGTCATAAAAATATCTTGCTGCAAGCTCTGATGTAATACAAAACATACCAAGAAAATAATTCTCAGATTCTATTGGTGTAATGTATGAAAAATATCCTTTGCAGTATGCTCTGAATTTTTCTGAATCAAATTTATTTTCCGTAATACACGCAGATCTTGCACCATCACCGAAATCATAAATTTCAAGTCCCGGCATAACCGTATCAAAATCAATAAGTGCAATTCCCCTACCGCTTGAATTATCAAACAGCACATTTGAGGGTTTTACATCATTATGTACCACTTTCAGCGGAAGTTTTTTACTGTCCAGCAGTTGAGAAAAAACAAGCATTCTTTCAAAAAATTCAAAATCCCATTTGTATCTGTCATTTCTTATCTGAAGAAGCTTTTTTAAAATATATGTCGTATTGTGAAAATTTTCGATAATCGTATAAAATTTACTCGTATCAAGCGACTGCGTATGATAATGAAAGTTACCTGCTACCCTGCCGAATTCGTAAATCATATCAACATCATCAAGAGTAATGTAAGAAACAGAATTACCGATATATTTGTATATACGCCACATTTCACCGTCAAGCATAATATAATTTTTATTGTTGCATTTTAAAAATCCCGGACAACATACCTTGCCTTTAAGACACTCACATACCCCATCAATATTTGACATTATTTCTTCCGGTTTTTTAAACACATTTCCGTTTATTCTCTGAAGAATATAACTGCTGAAATCGGAATATATTATTTTATAGGTTGAGTTTATATGCCCCGAATTAATTTTTTTGACTTTATCTGTATTTTCCGACAGTCCGAACATTTTAAGAACATTCAAAATTCTTTCCATTATATCACCAATAATATTGTTTTCAATTTATAAAACAGGCTTTGTTTATTTTCCTGTCTTATTTATATATTAACAGATAATTTTTATTATTACAAGTCTTGAAGTTTATGTAAAAAAATGTTATAATATTAGAAAATAATTGTCCGTAATGGAAGAAAAGGAGAAAACTTATGTCAATAGTATCTGATTTCGGAAAAAAAGTTTCCAACAAGACAAAGGAAATTTCACAGAAAGCTAAAATTATTTCAGAAACAAATTCACTCAATAATATTATTAAGGGTGAACAGTCAAGAATAAATGTTCAGTATCAGGCGATCGGCAAGCTTTATTTTGAAAAGTATGGTGATAACCCTGATGCCGACTTTGCTGAAGCGATTTCAACAATAAAAGCTTCAATGGAAAAAATTGAAGAAACAAAGAAGGAAGTTGCAAAAATCAGAAGCCGCTTCAACTGTCCTGAATGCGGTCAGGCATTTAAAAACGACGCTTTATTCTGCTCAAAGTGTGGTGCAAAGCTTCCTGAAAAAGAACAGCCTGAAAAACCACTTCCTAAGGATGCTCAGAAGTGTGATAAGTGCGGAAATATCCTTCCAAAGGATGCTTTATTCTGCAACGAATGCGGAAACAGTCTTGCACCACAGGAAAATACTTCTGATGAACAGGTTACTGCTGTTGCTGTAAGCACAGAAGAATTTGCACCTGCTGAAACACAGGAAGTTGCAATCGAAACAACAGTAACAGAAACAGTTACAGCAGAAGTTGTGGAAGAGCCAAAGTCTTCTGAAGAAGCAGCAGAAAACACAACAGATGAAGTTGTTGTAATTGAAACTGAAGTAACCGAAGAAGTTAAAACAGAAGAAACAAATCAGTCTGAAGGAAAAACCTGCCCTAACTGTAATAACAAAATGGATTCTGATGATTTATTCTGCAACGAATGCGGAACAAAGGTTGAATAATAACTTTAAATTTATACAAAACCCGTTTCTGAATGAAACGGGTTTTGTTCTTATAAAAATGAATTTTATGCGCATTTTCGGAAAACATAAAAATAATAAAGTTTATATAATGTTTTATTGGAGAAATCAGAATATGAGAACCGTTGACCATAAAATACTTGCAGGAATTTTAATAAGCCATTACATGCAGAACGCTCCGAAAAGATACAAAAATGCATTTTTTCTCGGCTGTATCGAGCCTGACTACAATCCTTTTTCATATTTTCATGGCTTTTTAAATTCACACACTCTTTATGGTCATAATTTCAGCAACGTTAAAAATTATCTTGAAAAATTGTTTGGAAGACTTAATAATTCATCCAAACACAAACAACTGTTTTATTTTCGTCTGGGGCTTCTTATTCACTATATTACCGACGCTTTCACCCACGCACACACATCACAGTTTTCAGGCAATCTTCACCAGCACAACTTTTATGAACAAAAGCTTCATCTTACCTTTGAAAAAATGATAACTCAAAGCGGTTTCAGACTTCCTGCCAGACTTCTCCCCTGCGACAGCATCAACGAAGTAAACCGACTTCATAATCTGTACTCTAAGGAAGGCATTTCAGTATACAACGACCTGATTTTCATTTTTTCACTTACCGGCAGTATAATGGAACACTTTACCAATAATTTAAGCAACAATGTATTCACGATACAAACGCAGAATAACTCCTGATTTTCGGGAGTTATTGTTACATTTTAAACAAAAATGAAAAATGAAATATTTTTTGGAAAAATTTAGTTATTATTTATAGTGACATATTTCTTTAAAAATGATATAATAGAATAAATATTATATTTTGTATATGAGTAAAATACATATATTATTTTAAGAAAGATTGGGATTAGGTATGTCAAGGAACTATGACGTAATTATTGCAGGAAGCGGAACAGCAGGACTTTATGCCGCAATTAACCTTCCGTCTGAGCTTAAGGTGCTTGTACTTTCAAAGCGTGAGCTTATGCTTTGCAACTCTGCACTTGCACAGGGTGGTATTGCAGGTGTCTACAAATCTCCGTCAGACAATATTCAGCTTCACCAGAATGACACTATGATTGCCGGCGGATTTAAAAACAATACAGAAAATGTTCATATTCTTGTTTCCGAAGCAGCAAATGACATTGATAATCTTTTAAAATTCGGCGTTGATTTTGACAAAACACCTGACGGCGAACTTCACAGAACGCTTGAAGGCGGACATTGTCGTCACAGAATTTTTCATCATAAAGACGCAACAGGCAGAGAAATTGTTTCAAAGCTTTTAGATAAAGTCAGAACACTTCCGAATGTTGACATTATGGAGGAAACGTATCTTTGCGGTGTTAAAAAGACATCAACAGGTTTTTCGATTAACACATGGAAAAACAGCAGCTTAAAAAGCTTTAACTGTCATTTTCTGATTCTTGCAACAGGCGGGATCGGTAGAGTTTACGAATACACAACAAATTCTGCTATTGCAACAGGTGACGGCATCACATTTGCCTACGAACTCGGTGCGGACATTAAAAACATGAGCCTTGTACAATTCCACCCGACTGCGTTTAACAATCGTCACACAAGAGAGTGTTTCCTGATTTCCGAAGCAGTAAGAGGCGAAGGTGCATATCTGCTGAACAAAAACGGTGAAAGATTTATGCACAACTATGATGACAGACTTGAGCTTGCACCAAGAGATGTAGTTTCACATGCTATAATAAATGAAAGCAAAAAGCTTGATTCAACCGACTTTTACCTTGATATTTCGGCTAAAGATTCTGATTTTCTCAAAAATCGTTTCCCGATGATTTACGAAAATCTGCTTGAACAGGGTTACGACATGACTAAGGAAAAGGTACCTGTTTTCCCATGCCAGCACTATCTCATGGGTGGGATTAACGTTGACAGCTATGCAAGAACTCAGATTGAAAATCTCTATGCCGCAGGCGAATGTTCACATACAGGTGTTCATGGTTCAAACCGTCTTGCAAGTAACTCACTTCTTGAAGCACTTGTATTTTCAAGACGTGCCACAGAGGATATCAGGGAAAAGCTTGACAGCGTTGCTGAAGATTTTGAAGATTATAAGTTTGAAGTCGATACAGACTGCAAGCCTATTCCACAGGGATTCAGAACAGAAATCCGTCATATTATGCAGAGCAGTTATTTTGTTATTCCTGATAAAAAGGCTGCTGTTGAAGGCTTTGAAAGAATACGTGAAATCAGACATGAGCTTACAACAGGAAATTATCTTATAAATCCTGATTTTATAGAAGCAAAATCACTCGCAACAGTTGCATATCTGATATTAAAGGAAGTTATTTAAAGGAGAAAAAATGCTTAACAAAATTTATATTGACAATATTATTAATACTGCACTTACAGAAGACATCAACTATATTGACGTTACAACAGACAATCTTGTTGACGACAGTCACAGAAGTACCGCTTATTTTGTAGCAAAGGACGATGGTGTTCTTTGCGGAATTGATATTGCTCTGAGAGTTTTCGAGCTTATCGGTGACGGTGTTGAGTCAGAAGTGCTTATCAAAGACGGCACAGAGGTCAAAAAAGGTGACATTATCGCAAATCTCAAGGGCAGCACAAAAACACTCTTAAAGGGCGAAAGAACTGCACTCAATATTTTACAGCACATGTCAGGAATTGCAACTGCAACAAACAAGTGTGTAAAGCTTGCAGAAGGCACAAATGCAAGAATCACCGACACAAGAAAAACCCTTCCGGGTCTTCGCCCGCTCCAGAAATATGCTGTAACGGTAGGCGGCGGAAGAAATCATCGTTACAATCTTTCAGACGGTGCTATGCTCAAGGATAACCACATTGATGCTTACGGCTCTATTACAGCGGCTGTAAACGCTCTTCGTGAAAAAGCAGGACATATGCTTAAGGTTGAAGTTGAAGTACGTAATTTTGACGAGCTTAACGAAGCCCTTGCATGCGGATGTGAAATTATTATGCTTGACAATATGTCACCTGCCGATATGAAAAAGGCTGTCGAAATCACAAACGGCAGAGCCAAGCTTGAAGCTTCCGGAAATATCACACATGAAAATCTCAGAGAGGTTGCACAGACAGGTGTTGATATCATTTCACTCGGTGCACTTACCCACTCGGTAAAATGCTTTGACATCTCAATGAGAATTCAAACTGAAAAATAATTACGGAGGTATCTCCCTTTATGCAGAAGCAAAAAAAGTTTTCTCTGAAAAACAACCGTCTTGCAAAAACTATTATAATAAGCGGTACAATTCTGATTGTCGTTGCTTTTATAATATTGCGTTATGAAGGTTTTATAGGATTACTGTCAGCCGTTCTTGCAATTTTACGTCCTGTTATTATCGGCTGTGTTATCGCATTTGCTCTTAATCGTCCGCTAAACTTCTTCCACGCAAAATACAGGAAACTGTTTGCAATTATCAAAAATTTCTTCCGACGAAAAAAGCATGGCAGAAAAATCCACATAGTTTCGGGCAAGTTCCCCTTTATATCTGCCGTTGTTACAACATATCTTGTGTTCTTTGCATCTATAATCGGAATTGTGCTTTTTATCATTCCTCAGATTGCGGACAGTATCACTCTTTTCAGTGACAATATAAACATATATCTTGATAATTTCATGACATTTATTGAATCGCACAAGATTACAAATCTCAATCACCTTTTCGGTTTTGATATTAATGTAACCAAACTAATCGAAGAAGCTACTGCCAAATTGCAGAAAGAATTATCAGGGCTCATAGATTATATACCAAACGTATTAGAAAAAACAGTAGATATTACCTCCGGTATAATTGGTGCTGTCATTGACACAGTTATCGGATTTGTATTTTCGCTTTATATTCTTCTCGACAAACAGGATTTAAAAAAGAATGCCAAAACTATCACACAGCTTGTAATCAAGGGTGAGCATTACAGAAGATTTGAAAAGGTTTTATCAATTGCCTACAGGTCTTTTGCAAACTTTATAAACGGACAGTTTATTGAAGCTGTAATTTTAGGTGTTCTCTGCTTTATAGGAATGAGTATATTCGGATTTGATTATGCACCTCTCATAAGTGTTATCATCGGTATCACAAATGTAATTCCTTATGTTGGGCCTATTATCGGTACAATTCCGGGCGTATTGATTCTTCTGCTTGTAAATCCTATTGACGCTGTATGGTTTGTAATATTTATTGTGGTCATTCAGCAGATTGATTCAAATTTAATTTATCCTAAGGTTGTAGGAACTTCTGTAGGACTTCCTGCATTATGGGTGCTTTTTGCCATTACAATCGGTGGCGGACTTGGCGGAATACTGGGAATGGTTCTCGGCGTTCCTGTTCTTGCAATTGTTTACGCACTTGTAGGTGAAAGAATACATGAAGAAGAAGCTAAAGAAGAAGCAAAAAAACTTAAAAAAGCAGACAATAATCAATAAAACAAAACGGACTGTTCTAAACAGTCCGTTTTAATTTTATCATTATTCATGCCCATAAACACCTGCGTATTCATCAAGTGTAATGGAATTTTCAGCATTGTACATTTTTATAAGGTCCTGCTCACTTGTATACACTTCATCAGGGGTTATCACATTTGGTTTCAGATAATCGCCATACCATAAACCAAAGAACGACCACATAGATTTATCTCTGAGCATTTCGCTTATTCCCGGAACACCACTGCACTCGCTGAGAGCAATCATCTTTTCGCCCTCAGTTATATTTTTAATCCACTGATACTGCTCTGAACGGCTGCCGAAAACCGTATTAGGATTTAAGTAAATGTCAATTGCTGCGATATCATACTTTTCTTCATCAACCATGTAATCTTCGCTCTGACCATTCCATATCCATATCAGATTATCAAGCTGATGATACTGCGTCATACGGTCATACATCAGATTATAAAGCCATATGTAAGCATCTTCACCACCTGCACCCCACCAGTACCAGCCGCCGCCTGCTTCATGAAGCGGTCGCCACAGAACAGGTATTCCGTCTTCTGCAAGTTCAAGAAGTCCTGCCGAAACTTCATCAATATCCTCAATTATTGCAAGACATTCTCGGCTTATAATTCCTTGCCTGCATAAATCCTGGATTTCCGAAACGCCAAGAAGTGCTATATCCTCATCGGTCACAGCTTCCGCAAGGCTGAATTTTGTATCCTTGGCATATACTGCCGAATCCTCCGCAGGAGAATTCCAGTACCACATAAATCCGACAATGCCGCCTCTTTCATCCCATTCTCGTGCTGCATTTATTTCACTTTCCAGAGGCGGTTTACTCTCAGCATAACCGCCTATATCACCAAACCTGATTACAGGATATTTGCCTGTCACTTCGTAAATGTATTCCATTTCAAGATTCTGACTATCAGAAACATACTGTCCTGTAATTATATTTTTGCCATGATTTTCCTTGAAATATCTGAGTACATCACGCATTTCATATGAAGTTTTTTCGGATACAGGAGTTGAATCAATCTCCATTTCATCTTCATAGATATCAGAATTGTTTTTTATTGAAATATAATCAATATCAAATTCGCCGTCTGCTCTGTTAATCTGAACAAGTGCCTGCCCCTCATCTATGTAAACACCGTAAAATGTAACACGAACAAACTTTCCGTCTTCTTCATCAATGATAAACTCACCGATATAGTTTCCGTTTACCATAATACTGTTTGTAACCTTTGTATCTGCCGCAACGCATACAGTTATGTCATAATGCTGTGACGCAGGTATTTCAACGGGTATCTGAAGGTAATCTGCCTTATCTCCAAGAAATCCTGTTACATATCCGTCACCTTTATATCCGTTACGCTTATCTGAAACTTTAAGATTACCATTTAAAGTACATTCCTCCGCCTGAATAGTCATGCTTGCTTCAGCAGGAGTTATTTCTGGAATTTCCGCAACATACTCGGTGTATGAAACTGTCTCTTCAACTTCCTCAACCTGTTCGGCAAGCTGACTGCTTGTCATTCCCAGCGGAAGCTGTGAAATTTCCTCACAGGCTGTCAGCGTCATAACCACAGGAATCAGGAATGCTGCTGTTTTTAACTTCCTCATACATGCTCCTTAAGCTTTGATAGTATAAACTTTTCCCTGTTCGGTATCAAATGACACAGCACCGTCAACATGTGTAGAATTGACATTTTCGCCATCACAGGAAACGCTTATAATTGCATTGGCACGTATTCTGCATTTATTTCCAAGAACTGAAACAATTTCGGCAGATGTAAGCTTACCGTCATTCCATTTGATTGACACTTCAAATCCGCCCTTTGCACAAAGACCTGTAATTTCGCCTGACTGCCATTCTGTCGGAACTGCAGGAAGAAGGATTATTTCCTCGCTGCTGCTCTGCATAAGCATTTCAACCATAGCACTTGCACCGCCAAAGTTACCGTCTACACGTATTCTCGGCAGACCGTCAAACATGTTCGGATTTGTGGAGTATGCAATAAGCTTTCTTATATTGTCATAAACCATGTGACTGTCATAAAGTCTTGCCCACATATTTGCAACCCATGCTCTGCTTATTCCCGCATTACCGCTTCCATGAATAAGTCGGCGGATAAGCGTAGCTCTTGCAGCGTCAGCAAGTCTTGGAGTTTTGGCAGGAGTTATAATATGTGCAGGATGAAGTGCAAAAAGCTGTGATACAAACTTATGTCCTGTATCAGTTTCGCTGTATTCCTGTGTCCATTCCTTAATCTGTCCGAACTTTCCGACCTCAGGCTGTGGGATTTTTTCAAGCATTGATTTAAGCTTTTCGGCAAAATTATGGTCTGTGTCCAGAATTTCAGTTGTCTTTATAATGTCATTAAACAGTACAGTGATAATCTGATTATCAACAGATGCACTCTTGCAGAGTGTGCCGACTGCACCATTTTCAGTTTTGTATGAATTTTCAGGAGAAAGCGAAGGGTTAACAACCAGTCTGCCCTCTTCATCTTCACGGAGATATTCAGTATAAAATATTGCCGACTCTTTCATTATAGGATAGTATTTTGCAAGAAAATCCTTATCAAGGGTATATTCATAACGGTCGAATATATGCAGACAAAGCCATGCACCACCCATACACCATATTGCAGAAGGCACCTTATTTCCCTGCGGCGCTGTATCACCCCATATATCAGTAGCGGTATGTGCAACAAATCCGTTGCAGCCGTACATTTCCTTTGCTGTTTCCTTTCCGCTTTCACACACTCTTTCGAGAAGGTCGAAAAGCGGTTCGTGACATTCGCTTAAATTACAGCTTTCTGCAATCCAGTAATCCATCTGTGTGTTTACATTAAGTTCAAAACGACCACCGCAGTAAGGGTTCATTTCTTCATTCCAGATACCCTGAAAATTAAGAGGCTGTGTCCCCTGTCTGCTGCCCGAAATCATGAGATAACGTGCAAAATTGAAATAAAGTGTCATAAGACCGTTGTCGTGAATGTGGCTGTCACATTCCTTGTCGTCAAGGTCGTTTCCTCTCATTCGAAGAATACGTTCATCTGTTGGCAAATCCTTTGCAGTATCTCCGTTGTCATTAAGATTCAATGTAACCTTGTCATAGCGTTCCTTATAGTCGCACTGATGTCTGTATCTCAGTTCATCATAAGAACATTCCGCCGCATACTCAACGTCCATGACTGCCGCATCGTCATATGCCTCATCAGCATAAAAACTGCTTTTTGCACCAAGTACAATAAAAGCCTCTGCTGTATCCTTTACATAGAGCTTGTCACCCTCTGTATAAACTGTTCCGTCTTCTGTAACGGCTGTCATGGCTGTGGCAAAGCGTATACCGTCAGTTCCGCCAAATCCACCTGTCAGCAAAATCATATTCTTCTGTACAGGACGGTTATCATCATAGTAATCCTCAATGCAGTTAAAGTATGTACAGAAATCAAGTGTACCTTCTTCAGCTGTAAGATGAATTACCATTACACTATCCGGCTCTGAAACAAAAACTTCACGTCTGTACTGAACACCATTGTTTTTGTATTCCACAAATGAAATCGCATTTTCAAGGCAAAGCCCACGCTTGTATTCCTTTGCAACACCTGAAAGGTTCATATCTATATGTAAATTTGCAAGTGGCATATAATGCCTGCTGACAGGAGAAATCCCCTGTAGCTTTCTGTAGGCAATCTCCTCTGCCTGACTTATTTTTTCCTCATCAAGAAGCTGGCGGATTTCTTCAAGACCCTCTTTTGCATTCGGGTTTATTCTGTTTCTTTTACCACCCGACCATACAGAGTCCTCGTTAAGACTGATAACCTCATTGTAAGGCTTACCGTAAATCATTCCGCCTATTCTGCCGTTGCCCACAGGCAACGCACTGTCAAAGCTTTCTGCCGCACTTTCATACCATAAAACTGTTTCGTTCATAAGCTTCTCCTTAAACTCTCATAAATCTTATCCCTTTTGTTATTGATTATTTTAACACATTTCAAACGCAAATGCAACGTAAATACAGGCTTTTTTTGAGTTTTGTAACCGTTTTGATTTAGTTTTATGTCGATATTCCCGAAAATATCTGATTTTTGTCTAAATTAATATTATCATATACACCAACAAAAAAGAGCGGCAATCAAGCCGCTCTGTATCAATATTATTTAAACTGCACTTTCATACCCACTAAGTGAATTTTCAATTAAAATTGCAGTATCAACCGCATCAATCACATTATCCTTATTCATGTCGGCATTTCCGAGAGCTTCCTTATCTGTTATAGGATAAAGCTCAGGACTTGCTGTATATTTTGTAAGAGTAACAATATCTGATATGCCTGTTTCATCATCAAGGTCAATATCTCCTGCAAGAGTCATAAAAGCATAGTAAGGAACAATTGTTTCTTCAAATAAATATTCTTTTTTAGTTTCTTTGTGTGCCACAGCACAGACACAACATCTGCTTTCAAACGATTCTACATTTTCATCTGCTTCAATTGTCTCTTTTGCTTCCATAACAGATTTATAAACAAACCCATTTCTGAATGGTATGAAATATGTTGCAGAATCTGTTGTCGATTGTTGTATTTCCAGTCCTTCACATTCTTCAATACAACTGAAATCAAAAACTGCTTCTGCATCCTTTAACTTAATGTTAAATCCTCCGCCATAACAGCAACCATGAACATACGAACAACACTTATATGCATTTAAAAATACTCCTGTATCCGCAATAGCCTTTGCCTTTTCAAACAAAGCATCTGCCTCTTCAAGTGTTGAAACAACAATGGCATATATTTTAGCGCCATCAACAGACATATCTCTGAAATCATATACTAACTTATAATCTTCATCTGACAAGCCCAGCTTTTCAAGAGTCAATTCCTCTGAATTTTCAGGAACGATATAATGTACAGAAATTCCACCCCATGCATAAGCTCCAAATTCTCCATCTTCTGTAACATAAAAACCACCCTCTGATGAATATATCAACTCTTTATCTGTGACATATTCAACTATCCATAACGGGTCGTCATAATTTACGGCTTCATCCCAGGCTTCTGCCGAAACAGATAAATTGGCAGTTACCGCCATAATTCCTGCTGACATAACAGCCAGTAATTTTGTAAATAACTTTTTCATAAAAATACCTCCTGTCTTAATTTTTCCTATCTTTATTAATGTACAGAAAGCTCCCTTTTCCTACTTTTATTATAATTTCACTGATTGTATTTGTCAAGTATTTACGTGGTTTGTGTAGATTTTTCTGCACTTCGTACAAAATAGGGGGGGGTAACTTATAACTATTAACAAATGTATTTTTCGTAAATGTTGCAATAAGGCAACAAATTTGCTAAACTTCAAAAAATAACGTATAATTAATCTGAAAATAATTGAAATCAAGAGAAAGGAATAACAATGGAAAAAAACTTAAAAATCACAGGAATGACATGTTCAGCCTGTGCAGGCCGAATTGAAAGAGCTATGAAAAAGCTTGACGGCATTGACGAAGCCAAGGTAAACTTTGCCACAGAAAAGCTTTATGTAACCTTCAATGAAACACAAATAACCGAAAATGATATTGTATCTGCCATAAAAAAAGCAGGATACGGAATTAATGACGGACAGCAAAAGGCGAAAATGCCTCCCGAAAAAATTCTGCTGATACGCTTTATTGTTTCGGCTGTTTTTGCAGTTCCTCTTATGATTATAAGCATGGGACACATGTTCGGAATGCCGCTTCCTCATGCAGTAGACCCTATGCACAATCCTCTTAATTACGCACTTTTACAGCTTGCCCTTACAATACCTGTCATGATAACAGGAATTATGTTCTATATAAAGGGCATAAAAAATCTCATACATTTAAGTCCGAACATGGACAGCCTTATTTCAATAGGAAGTCTTGCGTCGGTTGTATACGGAATTTATGCAATAACACGTATAAATAACGGTGATACGTCAATCGCCATGGAGCTTTACTTTGAATCTGCCGCCACAATTCTGACTCTTATCACACTTGGAAAATATCTTGAAGCCATATCCAAAGGCAAATCCTCTCAGGCTATAAGGGAACTTATGGAGTTATCCCCTAAAATTGCAACTGTAAGACGTGGCAGCAAGGAAATACAGGTAAAAACCGACTATATAAAGGTTGGTGATACTATTCTTGTAAAGCCGGGTGAAAAATTCCCTGTTGATGGTACAATAACACTTGGAAGCTCTGCCGCTGACGAATCAATGATAACAGGTGAAAGTATTCCCGTTGCAAAAAATATCGGTGATAAGGTAATCGGTGCAACGGTAAACAAAAACGGCTATATCGAGTACACAGCCGAAAAGGTTGGCAAGGATACAGCTATTGCACAGATTATCAGACTTGTAGAGGAAGCACAGGGAAGCAAAGCCCCTATTGCAAGACTTGCTGACAAAGTTTCTGCATGGTTTGTTCCTATTGTTATCGCACTTGCAGTTATTGCAGCTGTAGGCTGGAAAATCGCAGGAGAAAGTAACGACTTCTGCATCACCATTTTTATTTCTGTTATGGTTATAGCGTGTCCATGTGCATTGGGACTTGCAACCCCTACTGCCATTATGATTGCTACCGGACAGGGTGCAAAAAACGGCATACTCATAAAGGGTGGTGACGTTCTTGAAAAGGCACAGAAAATCAATACTGCAGTATTCGACAAAACAGGAACTATTACCTGCGGAATTCCTTCCGTAACGGATATTTATGCTGTAAACGGAAAGGAAAACGAGCTTTTATCCCTTGTAGCATCTGCTGAAAAATCCTCTGAGCATCCACTTGGCGAAAGTATTGTAAGAGAGGCTGAAAACAGAAATCTTGAAATTTACACAGCAGATAATTTTGAAGCTGTTTCGGGTATGGGTATCAAAACGGATATAAACGGAAAAACAGTAGTTGTGGGTAACATGCGTATTATGGAAAATTCAGCCATTGACGTTGCAGACATAAAGCCACATTTTGAAAAGCTGTCAAATGAGGGGAAAACTGTTGTAATCTGTGCTGTTGACAATAATGCACAAGGCGTTATTGCCATTTCCGATGAAATAAGAGAAAGCAGTAAGGCTGTTATAGACAAACTCAAAGCGAACGGCATTGAAACGGTGATGCTGACAGGTGATAACAGACAGACAGCCCTTGCCATTGCCGGAAAGTCAGGTATATCAAAGGTTGTATATGAACTTTTACCTAGTGACAAGGTGTCCGAAATCAAAAAGCTGCAGCAGGAAGGTAAAATCACTGCCATGATCGGTGACGGTATCAATGACGCTCCTGCCCTTGTACAATCGGATATCGGTATTGCAGTAGGTTCGGGAACGGATATTGCCATGGAAAGTGCTGATATTGTTCTTATGAAAGACGGTATTGAGGGCGTTGATACGGCAATACGTCTGAGCCGTGCTACTATCCGAAATATAAAGCAGAATCTTTTCTGGGCGTTCGGCTACAATGCTCTGGGCATTCCAATTGCTATGGGATTACTTCATATTTTTGGTGGTCCTCTTTTAAATCCAATGATTGCCGCAGCATGTATGAGCTTCAGCT
>JAZQZW010000120.1:0-2282 GCA_045634285.1 Oscillospiraceae bacterium | reverse complement strand
TTGAGCAGAAATTCCTCATTGCAGAACACAAGAGCATCATTCTTCGGCTCAAAATATATTGGCTCAATCAGACCGCCAACAACCTCCTGCATTTCATGAAGTTCATCGGAAATTTCCTTTGTGTATGGTTCTTTTTCAGGTTCAAATACAAGTATTTTCATTCAACGTCCTCCTCGCAAATGTCGCAGATAGGGCAATCGTCACAGCTTTCATAATCACTGCAGAGCTCATCTTTTTCCTGTTCCGATAAGTCCCTGCGTGCGATTGTCATAACAGCGCTGCCGTTGTCCACCTCAAGCTCTACCGTTACCGGCAGAGCATTTTCATCGTAAAGCTCGGCAAATTTTGTTCTGCCGTTTTCTGTAAGTACCTGTGTTAAAATTACTTTTTTCATATCTTTTCTCCTTTGTCAATCGAATAATGTCAGCTGACATTGTTTGTTGGCACGTTCCTTTGTATCATAGTTTGAAATGAGCAGTTCGGCATACTCACTTCCGCTTTCATAACGCTGAGCCATATTGTTTGTACGGCTTATTTCCTCAATGAAAATATCCGGCTTATCCCATATTTTACGGATTTCGGAGCAGTCGTTGTATGACACCAGAAATTTTCCCGAACATTCAAGCAGGGTATCCCGAAGCCTTACATGATCATCTTTTGTAAACGAAACATCCTTGTAATAACTTTCGGTTGCAAAATACGGAGGATCGCAATAGAAAAAGCTGACAGGACGGTCATAGTGTCTTATCAGCTTTTCAAAATCCTGATTTTCAATTACAACTTTCTGCAAACGCTGTGAAGCCATATCAATCAACGGAAAGTCCGACCATATGGAATGTGGTCTGCTGCCGAATCTGTCAAGTGCCGAGCCGTAGCTGTAGCGTATCAGCTGATAGAACCGTGCGGCTCTGTCAATGTCATGCATTTTTGGGTACAGACCTTTTCGGTGCAGAGAGGCAGTCAGGTCGAAATCCTCTCTTGAATTCAGCACATATCTGAGCCTGTTCCTGAGTTTACCCGGCTTGTCCCTTACACACCTGTACAGATTTGTAAGGTTGCTGTTGAAGTCGTTCCAGACCTCGTAATCGTTGTCCGGCGGCTTGTTGAAAAGCACCCATCCCGCACCGCCGAAAACCTCTATGTATCTTTCGTAGCTTGGCGGAAATCTCGCAAGCACCGCATCTCTGAGCGCTTTCTTTCCGCCAACCCATGACATGAAACTGTTCATTTTATGTTATATTCTCCTTTGATTTTCATGGATTTCTTCCATCTTTACGTCTGCCTTTTTAGCAGCAACGCAAAACGCCATTGTCACAGCACCAACGGTTCCGCCAAAGAATGTTCCCAGAATAAAGCCAATCATTTTTATCACCACCCAACATATTATTTACACTAAAATTCATTTTTAAGTCTGCCTATGAGGTACTGCTGACCTTTGCCCGTAACATAAGTCTGCTGATATGTTTTGGTCATGGAGTCGGTTTCAAACACCGATTCCTTCACAGCAAAATATCCTCTTTCAATATATTCCTGATATGGCAGATTGTTCTGCATTAAAATCCTGTTTTTTCGAAGCCAGTAAAACAGTCTGTTTCTGCCGATGGGAATATTCATGTTTCTTGCAAGCTTGGCCATCGCATTTATGTCGATGAGGTTGCTCGAATTACCCACCTGATTTGCAAACTCCACCAGAGGTTCATCGTGACGGATTCTCTCATTCAGCTTGTTTATTGCAATCATCTGCAGCTTGAAAAGGTTTTTATACGGCTCGTCAAGGAACGGAAGATATGTTTCGGCAAACTTTTCCTCATCTGCAACATATCCGCCTGTACGTCTGATTGTGGGAAGTACCTCGGAGGTTACCCATTTGCGAAAAGCTTTGGCGTGTGGTTTGTCACTTCTGAGGATAACAGCGTAAAGTCCGCTTTCACTGATTACTGTCATATCACGGCGCTGACCACCTGATGTCAGTTTGACTGACATCAGCTCATTTTCATCAAGTCTGTTTGCAACCATTCGTGAATTGTTGATTTTCAGAATTTTGCAAATATCTGTTAACACAAACCACGGCTCATTATCTATCATTACCGTTCTTATTCTGCCGAATTCTTCATTCTCGAAAATTTTAATCTGCATTTGAATTCTCCCTTTCTATTTCTAAAATAAACCTTGCAACCGCTTGCACAACATTTGTGGTAACAGCATTGCCGGCCTGTTTGTAAAGCTGTGCATCACTCATCCCACTGCTTTGAACCTTGTGAAACTGCTCATCTGTGAATCCC
>JAZQZW010000119.1:0-1907 GCA_045634285.1 Oscillospiraceae bacterium | reverse complement strand
TTAAAGTAAATCCCGCGAAGTTTATTTTAATTTACAAGTTAATTAAACCGCGACACGTCCTGTCGGGTCACCGACAAATTAAAATTTATTTTTTTACTCGTAAAAGAGCGAAAAATGACTTGACAAGTCTGCATAAATGTGGTATAGTTTATGTTGTGAGTACAATTGTATGTCGTAGACGGACTGTTTGGCCGTATATTATAAAACAGAGGTGAGTGTATGGAAAATCAGTCACAGTTGATAGTAGTTGAATCGGATGTTCTTCCTGAGGTAATACTCAAGGTGCTGGAAGTCAAAAAGCTTCTTGCAAACAAAGAAGAAAAAAGTTCTGCTTCGGCATGCAAGCGTATAGGCGTTTCAAGAAGTGCCTATTATAAATACAGAAACAGCGTATTTTCGTACAACGAAAAGCTTACCGCCCAGATTATTACCCTTTACATGCTTTT
Organism: Oscillospiraceae bacterium; assembly: GCA_045634285.1. Classification (GTDB taxonomy): domain Bacteria; phylum Bacillota; class Clostridia; order Oscillospirales; family Ruminococcaceae; genus Porcipelethomonas. The sequence continues at coordinate 1,461 of JAZQZW010000119.1, read as the reverse complement.
GAAGGACGAGCCTGGTGTACTTTCAGGTGTTCTTGCTTCACTTCATAGCTTAAAAGGTAATATTTTAACGGTTAACCAGAGTATTCCTGTTGATGGTGTTGCAACGGTTACAATTTCACTTCGTTTAAATGAAGGTTTTGAGGAAGCTCTTGAAATGAAGTCGATTATCGGTAATCTTTCTGGAGTTGTGGAAATACAGCTGCTTTCGGGTGAGTAAATAATATTCCAAGCAAATTGGAAGTAGAATAAATTGGAGGAAGTTATGTCAAAAATTGCAGTTTTAGGTTACGGTGTAGTAGGTTCAGGTGTTGTTGAGCTTTTCTACAAGAATAAGGAAAAGATTGAAAAAAAATCAGGTCACGAAATGGATGTTAAGTTCATTCTTGATATAAGAGAATTTCCTGACAGTCCTTACAAGGATAAGTTTGTAAAGACTATTGATGAAATTGTAAATGACGGCGAAGTTACAACAGTTGCAGAATGTATGGGCGGTGTAGAGCCTGCATTTACATTTACAAAAAAATGTCTTGAAAAGGGTATCAGCGTTTGTACATCAAACAAGGAGCTTGTTGCTGCTAAGGGTGATGAACTTCTTGCACTTGCACAGGCAAACAGCTGCAACTATTTCTTTGAAGCAAGTGTTGGCGGTGCTATTCCGATTATCAGACCGCTTCACAGATGTCTTGCAGGTAACGATATCACATCAGTTGCAGGTATCTTAAACGGTACAACAAACTTTATCCTTACAAAGATGATTGATGACGGTATGAAGTTTGATGATGCATTAAAGCTTGCTCAGCAGCTTGGCTATGCTGAAAGCAACCCTGCCGCAGACGTTGAAGGTCACGACGCTTGCAGAAAAATCTGTATCATTTCATCACTTGTTTACGGTAAGCATGTATATCCTGACAGTGTTTACACAAAGGGTATCACAGAAATCAAGCTTGAAGATGTTCAGATAGTTGATAAAATCGGTGCTATCAAGCTTATTGCACAGGTTTCAAAGGTTTCTGACGATAAGATTTTACCTACAGTTATGCCTATGATTGTACCACATGAAAGCCTCCTTTCAAGTGTTAATGATGTATTCAATGCTGTTATGGTAAACGGTGACGGTTTTGACAAGGTTATGTTCTATGGCAGAGGTGCAGGTAAGCTTCCTACAGCAAGTGCTGTAATGGGTGATATTGTTGAAGCTGAAAAGCACAGCAAGACAGTATTCTCACAGAGCTGGGAATCTTCTTCAGACAACAGCTTTGTTGAAGATTATACAAAGCTTGAAGCTCAGATGTACTTCAGAGTAAATGCTGCTTCAAAGGCTAAGGCTGATGCAGTATGCGGCAATACAGAAACAATCTGCTGTGATGATAACAACTATGCATTTGTTACTGAAAAGATTTCACTCAAAAATGCTGCTGAGCTTCAGGAAAAGCTTGTAAGTCGGAGGCCAAGCGGTCTTAG
>JAZQZW010000118.1:0-17380 GCA_045634285.1 Oscillospiraceae bacterium | reverse complement strand
GGAAGACAGTATGAGTTCTTGTAATAGTACGCAGTGACTTTTCTTTGGTCAAACTTTCTTTACAAAGAAAGTTTGGGTATTCTTTTGTAACTTTTCTTGTACAAGCAAGAAAAGTTAAGCAACCAAAATAAAGCAGTAAATATAAATTTATGTTTGTTTCGAGCAATCTTTTTATCGGGCGTCATATCAAAATAATATCACAAAGTGCAACAAATTTATTAAAAATGTCCATTGAAATAGCATTGTAATTATGATATACTAAAGTTACAATGGTGCAATATGGAAAAAATGCACCTGTTTTAAAAATATATATTGAGAGGTAAATTTAATCATGGGCAAATTCAGGAAAACAGGCAAGATGTTTTCGATTCTTATGGCATTGTCCATAGTGGCAGGCGGAATGAGTCTTCCGTCTGTGAATTCGGAAACTATTGTATCGGCTGCTGAAACAGGCAGCAGACTGCTTGTCGATCTGACAAAGAACGACGGCAGAACAGCAGCACATTCCCTTAATGCTGAAAACTGGGTTGTAACAGGCGAAACAACCGCCACTACAACAATCAACGGTGTTACTATGACACTTACAGCAAGCGGCGGTTCTATTCGTATGGAGGATAACAAAAAGCTTCATACATACGACGACAAATATTCAAGAATCGCATGTGACGCCGCAACTGTTGACGCTGACAGTGGCGGAACTCTGACACTTCAGATAAGTGGTCTGTCGAACGGTACACATTCCGTAAAAACCTACCATGCGGCAACAGGAAATGAAAATGCAGGAGGTATTTCAGTATCTGCAAGCAATGGCAGTTCAATGAGTGGTATAAGTGTTCCTAAGCAGGTCAAGGTAACAGATGATGCCGGTATAGGCTATGTGACATTTACAGGAACTTCAACAACTATCACTATCAAGGCTTCAAGCGGTAATGCATGGCTCAACGGCTTTGAAATTGACGGTGGTGACCCTATAAAGGGTGTAAACCATGTATATCCACAGGATATGGAAGAACATTTTGACAAGGATGCAAATTCTCTCAGCTGGGCAGCAGGAAGTGATGCGAAAAGTCATAATGTCTACATAGGTACAAGCTATAATGATGTGTTTAATGCAACAGCAAGCTCTGCTTCTTTCAAAGGCAATCAGACAGGCACAAGCTATAAGCTTGATGAAACATATAATAACACTCTTACTCCTTATTATTGGAGAGTTGATACTGTAGACAGCAGCGGAAATGTAATAAAAGGCTCTGTTTACTCTTTCTATGTGGCAAGACTTGCGTTCCCGACAGCTGAAGGCTACGGCCGTTTTGCAAGAGGCGGTCAGGGAGGTGTTGTTGTTCACGTTACAAACCTCAACGACTCGGGTGAAGGTTCACTCAGATGGGCGCTCTGCGATGAAAAGTGGCAGCAGGACGCATATAAGGGTGTTCCGAGAATTGTTGTATTTGATGTGGGTGGTGTAATCACTTTAAAGGAACGTCTTGTAATTCCATCAAACTGCGGCAGCGTTTATGTTGCAGGACAGACAGCTCCCGGTGACGGTATTACTGTAACTCAGTATGATTTCGGTGCTATGGGCTCATCAGATGTAATCATTCGTGATGTCCGTACAAGAGTAGGTGAGGCGAATGACACTTCAACAGGCGGTATGGGATATGGCAGCTGTAATTACAGCATCATGGATCATTGTTCGATTTCATGGGCGACTGATGAAGGTTTCAGCTCAAGAAGTGCCAAGAATATTACATTCCAATGGAATATTATCGGTGAATCTCTTAACAATTCAGTACATTATGATGCTGGTGATCGTACACAGACAGAACGACATGCTTTTGCTGCGTCAATCAGCGGTAATGTAGGCAGCTTCCACCACAATCTTCTTATTGACTGTACAGGTCGTAACTGGTCACTTGCAGGCGGTATGGAACAGGATGCTGTAACGTATGGCGGTGCACTTGACATTCGTAATAACGTTGTTTACAACTGGAAGGACAGAACAACCGATGGTGGTGTAAGAAGACTCAACTTTGTAAACAACTATTATAAAGCAGGTGAAGTAAGTAATACAAATATGCATATCGTTTCTATGGACGGAAACGAGCTTAACACAAGCGACATGCAGAAGATGTATGTATCAGGCAACGTTATGCTTGACAAGAGTGGTAACTATCTGCTTAAATCTTCTGACAATGCATGGGATAAGGGCAAGGCAATTTCAGGAGGTAAAAATTCAACAGCTGCTGATGTAAGAAGTGATTCGCCATTCTTTGAATCATATGTAAATACAGAAACTGCTGAAAATGCATACAAGAGCGTTATTGCAGGAGCAGGGGCAGGCGGTAGCTCGGAAACAGGCTGGGACTATATTGACTCACGTTATATTAAGGAAGTTTCAAACGGAACTTATACATACACAGGCAGTCGTGACGGGTTAAAGGGTATTATTGATAGTCAGGAAGACGCAGGCGGCTATCCTACAACTTCAAACTTTGAACACAGCACAAACGGTATGTGTAACGCAACAAACGATACAGACCGTGACGGTATGCCGAATACATGGGAAAAAGAACATGGACTTAACCCGAATGATGCATCTGACGGTACTGTATGCACACTTTCAGCAGACGGATACACAAATGTTGAAATGTTCCTTAATGAGCTTATGGGCGACCCTGTTGAATATAACGGCAAGGGTGGCTCAACAATCAAGCAGGGGGCAGTTATTGATACTTCAAACAAGTATATCATCAAAAATGTGGGAAGCGGACTTTCTCTTGAAGTAGAAGGAAGTGCTGCGGCAAACGGAACAGATGTACAGCAGGGTACAACAGGTGCTGACGGCTGGACTCTTGAAGATGCAGGTGACGGATATTACAGAATCTATTCGGAGCTTGGTGACGGAAAGACATATCTCCTTGACATTGATTACGGCAAGGTTGATAACGGTACAAATATCGGTATCTGGACTGATACTGCATGTGACGCACAGCTTTTCAAGTTTGTTGAAAATGAAGACGGAACCTATACTATTTATACAAAAGTAACCGAAGACAAGAGCTGTCTTGGGGTTTCGGGTGGCTCAAAGGAAGATGGCGCAACGGTCGTTCAGTGGGAGAGTGATGGAACAGATTCACAGAAGTGGACTCTTGAGGTAAAGCTTGACCCGATAAACGGCACGCTTATTAAAAATCTTCAGCCGAAAGATTCAGCTTATTATTCAGGCTGGGCAATAGGTGAGAGTCTTGCAGCAGGAAAACAGATGTATGGTGACAGAACAGGCGACAAGCTTGTAACATACGCAAATATTCCTGGATTACTTGCAGGAAGTGAATATATTGTAACACCATGTGACGCTAAAAATCTTACAACAGATCTTGCAACATTTGAAGCGGGAGCTGACATGACAGTTTATGTGGGGCTTGACTCAAGAGTGACTACAGTTCCTTCATGGCTTTCATCATGGACCCTTACAGATATGACCGTTACAAGCAGTAAGGACGTTATATTCAAAATGTATTCTCTTGAAGTGAAAGCAGGGGATACTGTTACACTGGGACAGAACGGACAGTCAAGCGGTTGTGTAAACTATATTGTTGCTGCTACAACAAAACAGCCTGAACCTTCTGCAGTGCTTGGTGATGTTGACGCTGACGGTGATGCAGACAGTCTTGATATAAAGGCATTACAGGAATATCTCGTGAAAAAGAGAGCAACATTAACTGACGTTGATATGGCAGACTGCATTGATGACGGAAAACTTGATGTATTTGACCTTGTGGCTTTAAAAAGAATTGTTGGTAAATAATAAAAAACAGTCGGACAAAATGTTGTCCGACTGTTTTATTTGTTGTAGTTTTTATAAAATAATATTGAAAAGAAAAAGCACGTTTTATTCAAACGTGCTTTTTATGGGGTGGGAGATGGGGGTCGAACCCACGACCTTCGGGACCACAATCCGACGCTCTAACCAACTGAGCTACACCCACCATATATATAACGCTCAATTAAGAGCGTTATAAAAAACTGGTGCGCCTTATTGGACTCGAACCAATGGCTTACTGCTTAGAAGGCAGTTACTCTATCCAGCTGAGTTAAAGGCGCATATGGAGCAGGTGATGGGAATCGAACCCACGTAGCCAGCTTGGAAGGCTGGAATTCTACCATTGAACTACACCTGCGTGTCTTTCTTTTATGAGGTGTTCCCTCAACCAACAAATATATTATATCACAACTAAAACCAAATGTCAACACTTTTTTTGGATTTTTTTATCTTTATTGAAAATGTACAAAGTGTTCAACAAGATTAACGAAAATATCATAAAATAATACGTGCGATGTATTAAACATCGCACGCATAGTTTTCAATTAATCAAAATCTTCGTCGCCTGCAGGGAGCTTAGCACCACAAACACCGCAGAACATGAACTTTTCGTTAACTTCTGCCTGACAGTTAGGACAAATCTTAAAGCCCTTCTTTGTCTGGAGTTCAAAACGCATCTTCTTGATTCTTCTCTTTCTTGTGTCGATATCATCAACAAGGAGCTTGAGTTCCTGAATGTTGTCAGGAGTCTTGTAGTAAATACGACCGATTTCCTGGAAAATTTCAAGAATTCTTTCTTCCTCGTAAAGAATCTTTCTTTTAAGATTGCTTGTGTCAGACATGTTCTTTGTCTTTTCGTTAATGCTTCTGCTTGCACCGTCCATAACGCTGCCAAATTTGTCAAATACGCCCATTTGATTTTAATCCTCCGTTTTTTACATATTATAAATTTCTTCGCTTGTCAGCAGCTTGATACCGTTTGATGTAAGAACATCGGCAGCTTTTTGGTTATCATTAACTCTTAAAATTACCGATGCCTGTCCTTCAAGCTTGCTGAAGAAAGCATACATATATTCAACACTGATTGAGTTTTCAAAAAGTGTATCCATAACAACTGCAAGTCCGCCCGGCTTATCCTCAAGACCTACTGCAAGAACTTCTGTGATAGTAACTGTACATTCAGCGTTCTTTAATACCTCACATGTCTTGTCAGGGTCATTTACGATAAGACGAAGGATACCGAAATCCTTTGTATCTGCGATTGAAAGAGCACGAATATCAATGTTATTATCCTTTAAAATGTTTGTCATTGCTTTAAGTCTGCCGGGTTTATTTTCTACGAAAATAGAAATCTGTTTGATAAGATACATAAGGTAACCTCCTTTTAATTAGCCTTTTTTACGTTTATCAACAACTCTTACAGCCTTGCCCTCAGTACGTGGAATTGTCTTTGGTTCAACAAGTCTGATATGAGCTGAAATGCCAAGTGTTGATTCAACTGCTGATTTAATTGCCTTTTCCTGATCCTCCAGACTCTTTATAGTGTCTGAGAACATATCAGGAGAAATTTCAACCTGAATTTCAAGAGTATCTGTATTGTTTACTCTGTCAACGATAAGCTGATAGTAAGGTGCTGTATTGCCAAGCTGGAGCAGAACGCTTTCAACCTGTGAAGGGAATACGTTTACACCTCTGATGATAAGCATGTCATCAGAACGTCCCATAGGCTTCATCATTTTGACAAGTGTTCTTCCGCACTTGCACTTTTCTCTCTTTAAGATACCGATATCTCTTGTTCTGTATCTGATAACAGGGAATGCTTCCTTAGTGATACATGTGAATACGATTTCACCCTGTGAGCCTTCCGGAAGAACTTCACCTGTGTCAGGATCAATAGTTTCAACGATAAAGTGGTCTTCGTTAATATGCATACCACCCTGTTCAGTACATTCAAATGTAACACCAGGGCCGATAATTTCTGTAAGACCGTAAATATCAAGTGCCTTTAAGCCAAGCTTGTTTTCGATTTCCTGACGCATTTCCTCTGTCCATGGTTCTGCACCGAAAAGACCTGCTTTAAGCTTGATTTCGTCCTTTGAAATGCCCATTTCTTCCATAGTTTCTGCAAGATAAAGAGCATAAGAAGGAGTACAGCAGATATAAGTTGAACCGAAGTCCTTAATAATGTTGATCTGACGCTGTGTGTTGCCTGTTGAAACAGGAATTACAGTCATACCAATTTTTTCGGCACCTCCATGAAGTCCGAAACCACCTGTGAAAAGACCATAACCGTATGAAACGTGCATAAAGTCATGCTTTGTGGCGCCTGCCGCTGTAAGTGCTCTTGCACAGCATTCAGACCATGTATCAAGATCATTTTCTGTGTAGCCGACAACAATCTGTTTACCGGTTGTACCACTTGAAGCGTGAAGTCTTACAACCTTGTCCATAGGTACTGCAAACAGACCATAAGGGTAGTTATCTCTTAAATCCTGCTTCAGTGAAAAAGGGAGCTTCTTTAAGTCATCAACGCTTTTGATGTCATCAGGTGTAACACCCATTTCGTCCATTTTTTTGCGGTATGGCTCTACGTTTTCATAGACATGTCTTACTGTCTGTGAAAGACGAAAGCTCTGAAGTGCTCTCATTTCCGAATGAGTGGCACACTCCATATTTTTGTTCCAGTAATTTTCCATTGGAAATTCCTCCGAATCTATTTTGAATCCGCATCCTTATTGGTACAGTTTCAGATTTTTTTACCGAGTTCAAAAGCTTTAAGATTAAGCTCTAAGAATTTCTCGGGAACACACTGTTTAATAGCGTTAATCCATACTTCATCGTCAAAATCCATTTTTGAAGCGATAAGTCCCATAAGAACAACGTTTGAAGCCTTTGCATTACCTGCTTCCTGAGCAAGGGCAACAGCATCTGCTGAAATAACGTCAGCACCCAGCTCTCTGAGCTTTTCAACAATATTTTCAGGATATGTTGCCGCACCTGTGATTACAGGCATAGGGTCAAGCTGCTGATTTGAAGTGATAAGATGTCCGCCTTTTTTGAGGTATGAAAGCCATCTTGCAGCCTCAAGAAGCTCAAATGATACAATAATATCTGCTTCACCCTTTTCAACAACAGGTGAATACACCTTGTCACCGTACTTTACATATGTAACAACAGAACCGCCACGCTGTGACATTCCGTGTACTTCGCTTACTTTAACGTCATAACCCTGTGAAAGGAGAACGTTACCTATAATTCTTGATGCAAGAAGACTACCCTGTCCGCCTACACCTACTATCATAATTGATTTAGTTTCCATTGTTTAGTCCTCCTTATTCTGTAATAGCGTCAAATTTGCACATTTCTGTACAGATTCCGCAACCAACGCACTGTGTAGCTTCAATCATAGCCTTGCCGTTTCTGATTGAAATTGCAGGACATCCGATTTTCAGACACATCTTGCATGACTTACACTTGTCATTGTCAACCTTGAGTGCAGGTTTATGCTTTACAGTTTTAAGAAGTGCACAAGGACGTCTTGAGATGATAACAGAAGGCTCTGCGATTGCAAGTTCTTCAAGAACAGCTGCTTCTGTTTCAGCCATGTTGTATGGGTCTACAACTCTTACTCTTTCAATACCGATTGCATGACAGACTGCTTCGATTGAAACCTTGGCAGCAGGGTCACCCTTTAAGTTCATACCTGTTGTAGGGTTCTGCTGATGTCCTGTCATACCTGTAATTGAGTTGTCAAGTATAATAACAGTTGAATTTGTAGCGTTATATGAAATGTTTATAAGGCTTGTGATACCACTGTGCATGAATGTTGAGTCACCGATAACAGCAACACTCTTCTTTTCACCCTCTTCACCTCTGATTTTGTTCATACCGTGAAGTGCTGAAATTGAAGCACCCATACAGATTGTTGAGTCCATTGAGTTAAGAGGAGCTGCTGCACCAAGTGTATAGCATCCGATATCGCCTGAAACTGTGATTTTATTTTTTGCAAGTGAGTAGAAAAGTCCTCTGTGTGGACAGCCAGCACACATTACAGGAGGTCTTACAGGTACATTTTCTGAAAATTCTGTAAATTCAGCCTTTTTGCCAAGAAGTTTTTCAGCGATAATTGACTGTGAAAGTTCACCGATAAATCCGAAGATTTCCTTACCGATAACGTTAATACCGTTCTTCTTGCAGTGTGTTTCGATAATATCATCAAGTTCTTCGATTACGTAAACTGTTTCAAACTTTTCTGCAAAGTCCTTGATAAGCTTTACAGGAAGTGGATTTACCATACCAAGCTTTAAGTATGAAGCACCGTCGCCAAGTGCTTCTCTTGCATACTGATAAGCAACACCACTTGTAATAACACCGATTTTTCCACCTGTCATTTCAACACTGTTGAGTGGTGAAGTTTCAGCAAATTCAATAAGCTTCTTTGTTCTTTCTTCAACAACAACATGTCTGCCTCTTGCAAATGCAGGCATCATAACATATTTCTGAGGATTTTTTTCATAAGGCTTTACAGCAACTTCCTGTCTGTCATAAAGCTCAACGCTGCTCTGTGAGTGAGCCACTCTTGTTGAAAGTCTTACGATAACAGGAGTGTCAAACTGTTCTGAAAGTTCAAATGCCTGTTTTACATAATCACGGCATTCACCTGAATCAGCAGGTTCAAGCATAGGCACCTTTGCAGCAATAGCATGATGACGGCTGTCCTGCTCATTCTGTGATGAGTGCATTCCAGGGTCGTCTGCAACTGCGATAACAAGTCCGCCTGTAACACCAGTGTAGGCAGCTGTGTAAAGCGGGTCGGCAGCAACATTAAGACCAACGTGCTTCATACCACAGAATGCTCTTGCACCGGCAATTGACGCACCGATTGCTGTTTCCATGGCTACCTTTTCATTAGGTGCCCATTCTGCGTACATTTCGTCATATTTAGCGGCATATTCTGTAATTTCTGTTGAAGGAGTACCGGGATAGCTTGAAATAAGCTTACATCCACCCTCGTACAAGCCTCTTGCAAAGGCTTCATTGCCAAGCATTAATTTATTCATTGTTATTTGTCCCTTCGTATGTATTTTTCTTTATCCACTGAGCAACAGCATTTTCGTTGTTGCTTCCGATAATTTCGTCGGCAGAGGCTTTAACCTCATCCTTTGCGTTTGAAACGGCGATTTTTCTGTCACTCATTTCAAACATAGGCAGGTCATTAAGATTGTCACCAAAGCATGTGACATAATCAAAACCACCGTATTCCCTGAGAAATTTAACTCCGTTTGACTTTGACGCCTTTGAAGAAAAAACCTCAAGAAACCATATATGAGTATTATAAACGTCCCTGTAAAAAGCGTAGCTTATATCTGAAAACATGTCCAGCTTTTTTGTGACAGGCAGAAGGTCTTCCTGTGAGCCCTGTACCGAAAAGTAAACTGTTTTTTCACATGCTTCATCAACCAGAGTGTTGCATTTTCTGAACGGTCTGCCTGGCATACTGCCACGCATATTGAAAAATTCTTCCATTTCCTTGCAGTTAAAACCACAGTAATAAGTATAGAGAATATCATCTTCTATATTGTAAAGAAAAGGAATAACGCCACAGTCTTTGAATATCTGTGCTGTTCTTTTTGCTGATTCAGAAGAAAAATATTCATTCTTGATGTATTTCTTCTCCTTAATATCATATATGCTTACACCGTTCATAAGTATGCATGGAACGTTTACATTTACATTGTTCATAATCTGTACTGCCGAAGACGCAGTACGTGCTGTTGCAAATGTGAAGCTTCCGCCCTTTTGCGTAAATACATTTATTGCATCTGCAGAAATGTCGGAAACCTGTGCATTGCTGTCTATAAAAGTACCATCAAGGTCGGTAATAAAAAGCCTTTTCATTACTTGTTATCTCTCAGATCAACAATTCTCTTTGCCTTGCCCTGGAATCTTTCAAGTGACTTATGTTCAACAAGTGATACCTTAGTATCAATTCCAAGAACAGTTTTGAGATTATGATGAATTGAATTTCTGAGTGTTTCAAGTCCACCGTAGTTTTCAAGAAGTGAACCGTCTGCAAGTTCAACCTTGACTTCAAGGTGATCTGAGAAGTTGGCTCTTGTAACAACAAGCTGATAGTGTGGCGCAATCTGGTCAAATCCCATGAGAACGCTTTCAATCTGTGAAGGGAATACGTTAACCCCTCTGATTTTAAGCATGTCATCTGTTCTGCCCATGATTTTAGCCATTCTTGCAAATGTTCTTCCACACTTACATGGTTCATAATCAATCTGAGTGATATCCTTTGTTCTGTATCTGAGCATCGGAATACCTTCCTTAGTGAGTGTTGTAATAACAAGTTCACCCTGTGAACCCTTAGGAAGTACCTCAAGAGTTGCCGGATTGATAACTTCAGCAAGGAAGTGGTCTTCATTGATATGCATACCGCATCTTTCACGGCATTCACCTGAAACACCCGGACCCATAAGTTCACTCATACCGTAGTTGTCTGTCGCAAAGAGATTGAGAGTCTTTTCAATCTGTCCTCTCATTTCTTCCGTACAGCCCTCTGAACCAAACAGACCAAGCTTTAAATTAATCTTGTCAAGAACACCCATTTCCTTGGCAGTTTCACCGATAAACTGAGCGTATGAAGGAGTAGCAACCAGGGTTGTAGTCTGGAAATCCTGCATAAGCATAATCTGTTTTTCAGTATTACCGCTTGAAGTCGGAACAACTGTTGCACCGATTTTTTCAAGTCCGTAGTGAAGACCCAAAGCTCCTGTAAAAAGACCATAGCCAAAAGCAATCTGAACGATATCTTCATCTGTTGCACCGGCAGCCATACAAAGTCTTGCCATGCAGTCACTCCAGTTTTCAATATCGTTTTTAGTATATCCTACAACCGTCGGCTTACCTGTTGTACCGCTTGAAGCGTGAAGTCTTACAATTTTCTTGAGAGGTTGTCCGAACAGTCCGAACGGATAGTTGTCACGGATATCCTCCTTTGTTGTATATGGTATGTACTGAATATCATCGAGAGTCTTGATTTTATCGGCAGTAACACCTGCTTTTTCAAGTCTGTCATGATAGAACGGTACGTTTTTGTAACAGTAGTCAACCAGCCATTTGAGTCTTTCAAGCTGAATTTCTTCAATCTTTTCTCTTGACATGGTTTCTATGTCTTTCTGGAAAAACATTTTATACAATCCTTTCTGTAATTCATTCCTGTTTTACATTATAGCACTTTTTAGCGTAAAAGTATAGACTTTTATTGTCGAAATAACCAGTTTTGTGAAAAATAGTGTAAAACGATATTGTAAATTTGGTTATTTTGCTATTGGTGAAACTTAATAAATTAGATAAAAATATGTTGAAAAACGATTTGAAATATGTTATAATTGAATAAACTTCAAACAACAAAGTATATATATTAAATGAATAATATAAATTAAATATAAAGGAGGTTGAGTTTATGAAATATATCAGAACCAACTACTTAACCAACGAAGTAACAACAAATGAGCTGGACTTTATCAGACAGTCTGAGGAAAATTACTACAATCAGCTCAAGGAAGTAAGCAAGGCTGTGTTTGAAAACAGGGAAACACGTCCGATTGTACTTATTTCAGGACCTTCAGGTTCAGGCAAGACCTCAACTGCAAATGAGCTTTCAAGACTTCTTATGGAAGATTATGGCTGTAAGAGCAGTGTGGTTTCGCTGGATAACTATTTCAAAAACAACGATTCTCCGAATATGCCGCTTGACGAAAACGGAAATGTGGATCTTGAATCTCCATACTGCACAGACCTTGAACTTTTACAGGAACACATCAATCTTCTAAATGAATGCAAACCTTTTGAAATGCCGATATTCAATTTCAAGAAACAGGCAAGGGACGGCGGCACACCGTTTTGTCGTGAGCCAGGCTCAATTGTTATAATGGAGGGTATCCATGCTCTTAACCCAGTTGTAACAGGGGAGAACAGCTTTGCATGGTGTGTTTATGTAAGTGTGAGAACACGTCTTAAAGCAGATAACGGTAAGCTTCTCCACCCGAGAGCCATTCGTCTTATGCGTCGTCTTTGCAGGGATAATCTTTTCAGAGGACGTGACTTTGAAGCAATTTTCCACTTCTTTGAAAGCGTATCAAAGGGTGAGGATAAGTTCATACTTCCTTTCAAGCACAGAGCCCACTTCCAGATTGATACATTTATGGCTTACGAAGCACCTGCTTACAGAGGCTATCTTTACGACAAGCTGAAAGGTGAGGCAGAAAAATTTGAAGAAAATGAACTTTACAAAAAGATTATGACATTTTTTGAGTATTTTCCGTCAATGCCGAAGGATAATATTCCAAAGACATCTCTTGTAAGGGAATTCGTAGGATTTTAGAATTAAAAATCGGGTAGCATCTGTTACCCGATTTTGTATTGTGAAAATTTGAAAAAATTTAATTTTCCTGTTGTATTTTTCGTGCAGATGTGATAATATATAAGTGTCGGATTTTAAAAAACAAAATTCGGAATAAGGGATAGCTTTGTTATATACAAAGAAGTTATGAGAATTATGAAAGGAGAAGCAGTTATGAATATCGACCTCATTATATGGGGTGTCGTTTTTGCGATTATGGTTGTGGCAGAGCTTATGACAAATCAGCTTGTATCAATATGGTTTGCAGCAGGTGCGGCAACGGCTTTTGTGTCGGTGTTGTTTGGGGCAAATCTGTGGATTCAGCTTGTTGTGTTTGTTGTGGTTTCTGTACTGTTGCTTATTGCCACAAGACCTATTCTGAAAAAGTTCAGGCTTGACAAATCGCAGCCGACAAATATGGAGCTTGATGTTGGCAAAAAAGCTGTTGTAATTGAAGAAATAAACAACAGTATCGGTAAGGGACGTGTAAAGCTCAGCGGTGTTGACTGGAAAGCTGTTTCCGATGATGATTCCGTAATTGCAAAGGACAGCATTGTTACGGTAAAGGAAGTTAACGGAAGCAAGCTCATTGTTACACTCAGTAAAGAAAAAGTAAACAGTTAATTTAAGGAGGAAAATATGGATACAGGTAAATTTATTATAATCGGCGTGGTTATATTTGTAATTCTTGTAATTATCACAAGAATCAAAATCGTACCACAGGCTCAGGTGTACATAGTTGAAAGACTTGGTACATTCTATGCACAGTGGGGAACAGGTCCTCACTTCTTAATTCCATTCCTTGACAAAATTTCAAAAAAGGTTTCAATCAAGGAACAGGTAATCGACTTCCAGCCATGGCAGGTTATCACAAAGGATAACGTTTCAATGCAGATTGATACGGTAGTCTTCTTCCAGGTAACAGACGCAAAGCAGTATTCATACGGTGTGGAAAGACCTATGGCTGCTATGGAAAATCTCACAGCTACAACACTCCGTAACATTATCGGTTCAATGGTACTTGATGAAACTCTTACTTCACGTGACAGCATCAATGAACAGATCACAACAATCCTTGATGAAGCAACAGACAGATGGGGTATCAAGGTAATCAGAGTTGAGCTTAAAAACATTCTCCCACCAAGAGAAATTCAGGAGTCAATGGAAAAGCAGATGAAGGCAGAACGTGACAGCCGTGAAAAGATTCTTCTTGCAGAGGGTGAAAAGAAGTCAAAAATTCTCGTTGCACAGGGTGAAAAGGAATCACAAATTCTTCGTGCTGAAGCTGCAAAGCAGACAGAAATCCTCAGAGCCGAAGCTGAAAAGGAAGCTATGCTTTTAAGAGCTGAAGCTGTAAAGGAAAAGAAAAGACTTGAATCCGAGGGTGACGCTGAAGCTATCATGAACGTTCAGAACGCAAAGGCTCAGGCTCTTGAAAGACTTAATCAGGCAAGTCCGTCTGATAACGTACTCAAGTACAAGGCAATTGAAATGTTTCCATCTGTTGCTGACGGTAAGGCTACAAAGATTATTATTCCAAGTGAATTACAGGGTATTGCAGGTCTTGCAGCAGGTATCACAGAATCAGTTAAGGAAAAGAATATTTCTGATATTGAAAAGTAATTTCATAATAAATATTAAGGCGACCTTATGGTCGCCTTGATTTTTTGAAAAGAAAATTACAATTTTACACCATTATCCCTTTTATTACAAAAAACACATTCCAAAATTACAAATTCGCATTTTTTTTGTAAATTATTTTGTGCAGTTTGTTCAATTACTGTTACGAAAACGTTTAAATAAATGTTACATATAACTATTGAAAAAATGCAAAAACTATGATATAATGAACAAGAAATCTCAAAAGTTACATTTTGGTTAATATTTCAGTAAAAAATATGAAACATGATTACAAAAATGTTAAAGGATGTTTTATTATGGTTAAATTTGTAAAGAGAGCAGCCTCACTTATAATGTGTGCATTGATTATAACAATGACAATGGTAGGTGTTTCAGCCGCTGAAAATTACAGAACATGGACACAGGGTGACTACAGATGGGCAAAGCTGACTCTTGGAAGCTGCTCGAATACTATGTCAGAAATCGGCTGTGCTGTTACTTCTCTTGCGATTTTAGCATCACATTCACAGTCGGCATCTCCCGACGAAGTAAATCCCGGAACATTGTGCGAATATCTCAGTAACAACGATGGCTTTGACAGTTACGGCAATCTTTACTGGGCTGCTGTTTCAGGTCTTGTTCCTGATTTCGGATTTACAAAAAAAGCTGATATTTCCATTAAAACTGAAAGGGCAATTACAAACCAGCTTGCCGGCTACATAAATCAGGGATATTACATTGTTCTCTCGGTAAGAAATGATGCTCATTGGGTTGCGATTGATACTATCACAGACAATGAAGTTTATATGTTTGACCCAGCACAGAACAAGGTGCATAAACTGTTTGACTACTAT
Source organism: Oscillospiraceae bacterium (assembly GCA_045634285.1). Taxonomy (GTDB): domain Bacteria; phylum Bacillota; class Clostridia; order Oscillospirales; family Ruminococcaceae; genus Porcipelethomonas. Next base: position 2,673 of record JAZQZW010000118.1, on the reverse strand, counting down.
GATGCAGCAGGTATTCCTCAGGTACGACTTTACAAGGGTAAGGTTGCTCCTGCAAAGGTTACAGTAACAGGTACAGCTTCTGATGTTACATATCTTACAGGTCACTACAAGACAAATGATATTTTAAATCTCAGAGCTTCATACAGCACATCATCTGATGTACGTGCTACCATTCCGTCAGGTACAACTGTAGTTGTAACGAGAGTTTATGACAATCAGTGGGGACAGATTGAATATAATGGTAAAACAGGCTGGATTTATCTTGAATATGCTGATTACACAGAAGATTCTTATACATACAAGCTTGGTAATTACAAGGTAAACGAACTTGCCGGCGTTTATTTAAGACGTGGTATCGGTACACAGAGTACAGCAACCACACTTGTTCCATATGATTCTGCACTTAAAATCGACCTTGTTACAGCCAACTGGGGCAGAACAAGTTACAATGGCACAACAGGCTGGATTTGTATGGAATATCTTTCATATTCACCTGAAGCTGTTGTGACAACTACTGCAACATCAGTAACAACAGCCAAAACAACCACTTCAAAAACTACAACATCAAAGGTTACAACTACAAAAGCCACAACCACAAAGGCTGTGACTATAAATACACAGACAACAATTGCAATAAATTCACTTACCAAGGGAGACCTTAACATGGACAAGGTTTTCTCAAAATCAGACCTTATTCTTCTCAACGAATATATTGCAAATCCTGTTGGTGCAGACTTTAAAAAGCGTTACATTATGGACGTAAACAACGATACTTTTATTGATGAACGTGATTCCGTTTATCTTCTCAAAATTATAAACAAAGGATATTGATAAAAATGGATTGGAAAGAAGTAAACATTTACACAGCAACAGAAGGCGTGGACATACTCTGTGCACAGCTTATGGATATCGGTATCAAGGGTTTTGCCGTTAAGGATGCCGAAGATTTCAAGGAATTTCTTGAAAACAAGGATGGAAAATGGGACTACATAGAAGATGACCTTATGAATTTAAGCGAATGTGAAACCTGTGTTACAGTTTACATTCCGGGAAATGAACAGGGTGCGGAAATGCTTGTTTCACTTCGTTCTCTCCTTAAAAAGATGAAGGAAAATGATTCTGAAAACATTTTCGGCAGACTTGAAATTGAAAGTGAAAATGTACGTGAGGAAGACTGGGCGAACAACTGGAAACAGTATTTCAAGCCGCTTCCTGTGGGTAATACCCTGCTTATCAAACCATCATGGGAAAACTACGAAAACAATGACGGAAGAATCATTCTTGAAATAGACCCTGCTTCAAGCTTTGGCACAGGTCAGCATAATACTACAAGGCTCTGTCTGGAACTGCTTGAAAAGTCAATGCACAAGGGCGACAGAATTCTTGATATGGGTTGCGGAAGCGGTATTTTATCAATAGGTGCTATGCTTATGGGTGCAGACAGCGTTGTTGCTGTTGATATTGAGCAGAATGCAGTTGAAACAGCTGCGGAAAATGCAGAAAAAAACAACATTCCGTTTACAAAGTATACAGCATACTGCGGTGATGTTATTTCAAATAAAGAGCTTGATGAAAAAATCGGTGAAGGCTACGATATGATTACAGCAAACATTGTTGCTGATGTTCTCATAGCCATGAAGGATATTTTCAGAAAAAAAATCAGGGACAACGGAACTCTTATAATATCGGGCATTATTGTTGAACGAAAGGATGAGGTTGTAAATGCTGTTGTCGGTGCAGGCTTTGAGGTTGTCAATTCTTCTGAATGCGAAGGCTGGGCAGCTGTTGAGCTTAAAGCCGTTTAATTACACTTTCTTCTAAAGCTATATTTCTGTTCGATGCTTTAGTGAAGATATTAAAGCGTGTTTGCCTGAAACCCACGCTTTGAAACAGGGATTATTCCCTGTCAAGTCGGCCTATCCCGCCGCAATATTTATTTTGGCTTACTTTTTTTAGTAAGCCACTTTTTTATCTATATGTGATTTTTTTGTAGGCAGATAAATTAAAATAAAAAAAACTATTGAAATTTGTGGAAGTTTGTTGTATAATTAAGATACTATTAATCTGAAAGGAATTTAAAATCATGTACGGAAATATTGTTGATACAATCGGTTTTCTCTCAAACTCAGACCCAGATGTAGGTCAGGCTATGGAAAAGGAACTTGCAAGACAGAAAAGAAATCTTGAACTTATTGCAAGTGAAAACATCGTTACTCCTGAAGTAATGGCTGCTATGGGTTCAGTTCTCACAAACAAGTATGCTGAAGGTTATCCTTCAAAGAGATACTACGGTGGTTGTGAATGTGTTGATATCGTTGAAGATATCGCTATTGAAAGAGCCAAGAAGCTTTTCGGTGCACAGTACGCAAACGTTCAGCCACACTCAGGTGCACAGGCTAACACAGCAGTTTATGTTGCACTTCTCCAGCCGGGCGATACAGTTTTAGGCATGAGCCTTGCAGACGGTGGTCACCTGACACACGGTTCACCTGTAAACATTTCAGGTAAGTACTTCAACTTCGTTTCATACGGTCTTGACGATGAAACAGAAATGATTAACTATGATACAGTTCAGAAGCTTGCTGAAGAACATAAGCCAAAGCTTATCGTTGCAGGTGCTTCTGCTTACCCAAGAGCAATCGACTTTGAAAAGCTCTCACAGATTGCAAAGTC
>JAZQZW010000117.1:0-3618 GCA_045634285.1 Oscillospiraceae bacterium | reverse complement strand
AATCCAAGTCCCTCAAGCTTTTGGCTCATCTGCACCGCACCCCAACGGTCAAAGGCGATTTCACGGATATTGAAACGCTTTCCCAGTTCTTCAATGAAATTCTCGATAAAACCGTAATGCACAACATTTCCTTCGGTAGTTAGCAGATACCCCTGCCGTTCCCATACATCATAAGGTACATGGTCACGGCGGACACGAAGTGGAAGTGTATCTTCGGGCAACCAGAAAAACGGCAGTACATAGTATTTATCCTCATCATCAATCGGTGGAAACACAAGCACGAAAGCTGTAATATCTGTTGTACTTGATAGGTCAAGTCCTCCGTAGCAGACACGCCCTTCCAATTCCGATGCATCAAAGGGAAAGTTACAGGCATCCCATTTTTCCATGGGCATCCAGCGGACAGCTTGCTTTACCCATTGATTCAGTCGTAGCTGTCGGAAAGCATTTTCTTCACCTGGATTCTGTCTTGCCGATTCACAGGCCGCCTCAACCTTTTCCATACCAATAGTTTCACCAAGTGAGGGATTTGCCTGTTTCCAGACCTTTGGAGAAGTCCAGTCAGCATCATCTTCAGCACCATAAATGACCGGATAGAATGTCTGGTCATTTTTTCTGCCCTCAAGAATATCCTTTGCCTTTTGATGCTGCTCGTAGCAGATTGAATTCGTATCTGTACCTGCCGTAGTGATAAGGAAGTACAACGGCTGCATTCTGGCATCCCCCGAACCCTTTGTCATAACATCAAAAAGCTTTCGGTTAGGCTGTGTATGTAATTCATCAAACACTACTCCATGAATATTGAATCCATGCTTACTGTACGCTTCTGCCGAAAGTACCTGATAGAAAGAATTGGTCGGCACATACACTATTCTTTTCTGCGATGCAAGAATTTTTACACGCTTGTTGAGTGCCGGACACATCCGCACCATATCAGCAGCAACCTCAAAAACAATTGATGCCTGCTGTCGGTCGGCGGCACAGCCATAAACCTCTGCACGTTCCTCTCCGTCACCACAGGTGAGCAACAAAGCAATAGCAGCAGCAAGTTCAGATTTGCCGTTTTTCTTTGGAATTTCGATATATGCCGTGTTGAATTGCCTATATCCGTTAGGTTTCAGAATGCCGAACAAATCACGAATAATACGTTCCTGCCAATCCAGAAGTTCAAAAGGCTTACCTGCCCATGTGCCTTTGGTGTGGGACAGGCATTCAATAAAGTTGACTGCATAATCGGCAGCAGATTTATCATAATGGGAATCTTCCGACATAAATTTAGTCGGGGTATATTTTTTCAGCTTTTTCAAATGACCGCCTCCCATTACTTGAAAAACCAGTTGTAATATGATATAATTAAACCATAAGGATGTGATAACAGTGAAAGAAAAGCAAAAGAACCTGCAAATCAAGAAGTTCATTGCAGATGAAACAGGTATACAGATTTCGGAGTATTTGAGCACCCTGATATGCAATCCTCATCGTTTGGTAAATGCAAACAACGCTGACCTTGAAAAGATTGTAAAAGAGTTTGCACCAATTTATCAAAGATTCAGAGGGACACTTGATGGTTCAGGAGAATTGCAGGAAATCATGCTTTTTTCACTCAATCTACAGTGTCGGATTGGAAATAAAAGTGCGTTATTACAACTTCTCACCAGAAACAACCCTGAATGAGAATATTGCTTATCTGAAACATAGATTAAGCCCCCAGAACCGTACACGTTGCGTTTTTGGGGGCTTGTTTTATGTTTACGATTGATTTGTATATGCCCAACACTGAGCAACACAGCGGCTCTGGTGGGGTTATTCCTGAGGGTAGTGATTATGAATAATGCTGATGATTTTCTCCTGTTCCTCGGTAGAAACTCCGATAGAATCAAGTGCTTCTCGTGTTCCACAATCGGGACAAATCATCGTTGAACCATCCTCACGAGAAAGTGCAGGTACGCCATTGTATTCCTTGCCACATTTCGGACAAACGGCTGTCATTACTTCTTTCATACAAGTTCACCTCTCTCACTGATATCAATTGCAAGTCGCAGATGTTTTAAATCAAAACCGAAGTGTCGGTAGCCTGTAACGCAGGTTCTCACATAAACCGAACTCGGAATGCCAAGCTCACGTTCCTCGTGCATGATGTATACAAAGGCTTTCACGCTTTTTGTTTTGCCGTTTTTCAGAAATTTCACTGGCAGTTCCATGTCTGTTTTGTAATAGAAGGTTGGATAACCCTCGTAGGCATCAAGTCGCAATTCATCTCTTTCTGAAACTTCCCAAACAGCAACCGGAACGCTGCCACCTTTTTTCTTTTCAATGGTTAGGTATGAACCTGTCTTGCTGCCCTTGAACAACAGTTGGTAGTCGGCAATTACGCTTATTCCGACAATTCTTGCATCAGGGCAGCGATAACGCATCTGCTGAACATTGAGGTTTGAACCGTAGGCAATGTAATATTTTTTCATATTAATTCTTCCTTTCCGAAGGAAATACCCTTCTACCACCCAGAGCCGCCCAATGGCGGCGGGTAGCAGGAGGCTGTTTCCTGCGGTTAGTTTCCAAATCTCCATGCTGCGTTTCCTTCAAGGTTTCGCATCAGAATTTCTCTTGCTGTTTTGAATTCTTCTCCGACAAAACCCAATCGAATAAGCCATGTTCTCATAAGGAATTTTTTGTTTTCGCTTGTGCTTTTCTTTGGACTTGCTGTTCTTACTTCCTTTGCCATTTCGGAAAGGGCAAGGGCAAGCTGAATGAATGTTTTAAGTTCTCCAGCGTGAAGTCCGTTCAGCTTTCCGTTTTCCGGCTTGTTAAATTGGAAAAGTCGGAATTCAATTGTTCCCTTTGTGAAAACCGAATGGTAATTCAGCTGTGCGTATCGGCTGTTGTTGTAATGCTGATTTCTGCCGTAGTCGCAACCGTGGGAACCGTACCAGATGTCTGCAAGCTGTGCCATTGTTGCAGGCTTTTTATTGTTGAGCTGTTCAAGGAACTGTGGGTTTACTGTTCTGCAGTATCTTGCCGTTCTGCCCCTGTCAATTTTAAGGCTTTCAATCAGAAGTTCTTCGTGGCTTGCCATTATGTTTGCAAGGTTTCGGAGTGTCTGTGGTGTGTGTCCGTTTGCTCCGACGTGAATATGTATTCCGCAGCCCCTTGTGTAATCGCTCTTGGCTCCTGCCTTGCGAAGCTTTCTTACAAGTTCCTGCAGGTTTTCAATGTCTGCGTAGTTAAGAATTGGTGTAACCATTTCACACTTTTCGCTGTCGCATCCTGCAATTGAAACATCCTTCTGAAATTTCCATTCTCTGCCCTGTGCATCCCAGGCTGACCAGGTGTTGTATCCGTTTCGGCCTGCTGTGTTCTGAAATCTTCCTGTTCCGAAAAAGTCGGCTGCAATTTTGGCCGCCTTTTCTCTTGTGATACTGTTCATTTCAACCTCAACCCCGATTGTCTGGTTTTTAAGGTTTTCAATCTGCTGTACTATCTTTGCGTTCATTGTGTTTTCCTCCGTTTTTGTGGTTTTCGTGGGGTTTGTTCCCCTTCGTTGTGTACCATATTAACTCTAAACGGAGTATATATCAAGCCGCTAAATGTACAGAACATATGGGCAAATACAGCTAGAAT
>JAZQZW010000116.1:0-16354 GCA_045634285.1 Oscillospiraceae bacterium | reverse complement strand
TTTGTTATGTACATATTTGGTATCAGCATTATATTTGTTCATTCTGTGATTTTAAGCTTTTTCGGTAATGTTGACTGGACACTTGTTGTTTCAAACTATATTGCACTTCTCCTTATGGGAACTGCATGTATTTCAATCGGTATGCTTATTTCTTCACTTACTGAAAATCAGATTGTTGCTGCGGTTTTAAGTATACTTGCACTTTTACTTGTATACATGCTTGACCTTATTGCAGACCTTATCAATAATTTTGTAAGCGTTGACTTTATTACAAATGCATTGAATTCACTTTCTTTCTACAATAAATATTACGAATTTACATGCGGAATATTTAATCTTTCAAGCGTGCTGTTCTTTATCAGTGTGGCTGTAATCTTCAACTTCCTTACAGTCAGAGTGTTTGAAAAGAGACGCTGGAGCTAAGGAGGAAAGAAAATGAGTAAAGAAAAAATGAAAAAACCGTTTAATAAAAAGAAGTTTAAATACGGTGCAGTTGCAACAGTAATTACAATATTCTTTATTGCAATTGTTGTATTTATAAATCTTATTGCCGGACTTCTTACAGAAAGAAAAGGCCTGAAGCTTGACCTTACAAGCGAAGGTATTTACGAAATCTCAGATGAAACAATCGAATATATCAAAAAGATTGATAAAAACGTTGAAATTGCAGTAATGATGCAGGAAGCAGATGTTAAGAACGGCAACGAGCTTGACAAGATTGTTTATGAATCTCTTGCAAAGTATGAGCAGAATTCTGATTATATCGAAGTAAATTATTATGATATTGAAAAGAATCCTGATGTTGTAAATAAATTTGCTGCAAATTATAACGGTGAAATTGCAGAAGGTTCAATTGTTATTGCTTGTGATGACAGAGTTAAGGCAACTTCTATAAGTGCACTTTTCAATATCGACACTTCAAATTATTATACAACAGGAAGCTATTCATACACAGGCTATAAGGGTGAAGCTGAAATTACAGCTGCTATAATGAATGTAACAGATGCAAACCCTGTAAATGTTGCAATTGCAGCTTATTATAACGGAAGTCTTATTTATCATTCAGATTTAGGCTACACAATGAATGCAGTAGTTGAACTGCTTGACAAAAACGGCTACAGCTATGAAGTTGTGGATATTCTTTCAGATGAACTGTCACCTGAAAATTATGATATGGTTATACTTCCAGCGCCTGTCAACGACCTCACAGACGATACAGTTGCAAAGCTTGAAGATTTTCTTTACAACAACGGAAATCTTGATAAAAATATGGTTTATATTGCTGATATTCTTCAGAGAAAAACTCCGAAGCTTGATGCATTCCTTGAAGTATGGGGAATTGAAGTAGGCGGCAATATGGTTGATGAATCTGACGAAAGCAAAAGACAGCAGATAAATGTTGTAAGAAATTCTTACGGTATGACTCAGACTGTTGCAGCTCCGATTGCTACAATTGCTGACAGCACATACAGCGAAGGTCTTTCAAACACAAAGCTTCCGCTTGTTGTACCTGCTGCAAGAAACATCAATCTCCTGTTTGACGCAAACGTAGACAGAACAACAACTGCGCTTCTTACTTCTTCTGATACATCTGTTTTATATCCTCTTAATCTTACAGAGGCTGAAGAAATTTCTCTTGATGAAATGACAGAGGAAACAGAAGCAACAGAAGAAACAGAAGCTACAACAGCATTTGACATGGCATCTGCTGAAAAGGCTTCAAATGTAGTAATGGCGCTTGCTTCAAAGGTTTATGTTGATGATAATGATGTAACACATACTAACAACATGCTTGTTATCGGTGGTGCATCTTTTGTTGACCCTTATATTACAGGTACAGCAACATACAACAACGCAGAATTTTTCGTAAATACTGTAAATCGTATCTGTGGCAAGGAAAACAATGCAATTATCGCAGAAAAGGAATTTGCATCTACTGCAATTTCTATCACTGGCTCACAGCGTACACTTGTTATGTGGACTGTAATAGCTATAATTCCTGTAATTGTTGCAGTTTGCGGTATAGTTGTATTCATAAGGAGAAGAAATCGATGAAAAAGAATATCAAGGCTGTTATTGCCTGTGTGGGAGTGCTTGCACTGGCAGGAGGCGGATATGCTGCACTTATGCTTACTGATGATACTGATGATAAGCCGTCAGTATCATCATCAAACGAGCCTGTTGCAGTAATTCCTGATGCAGTTTTAGCTTATGAAAAGTCTGATATCAAATCTGTCCTTGTAACCAATTCAAACGGCGGATATGAGGGCATTCCGACAGGGGAAACAGGTGAAGACGGTATGCCGGTATTTACAATCAAGGGAATCGAGGACCTTGATGTAAACTATACTCTTACAGCTTCACTTACAAACAGTGTTTCAGCACTTGGCTGTGATGATGTGGTGGAAGAAAATGCTTCAGACCTCGAAAAATACGGTCTTGCAAAACCTCAGGCAGAAGTTACTGTAAAAACATCATCTGAAACAAAAACACTTCTTGTAGGAAATGAATCTCCTACAAGCGGTGAAACATACTGCATGATTGACGGTGAAAATACTGTTTATCTTGCAGCAACTTCATCACTTGCAGTATTTTTGAACACAAAGGAAAACTTTGTTTCAACAACTCTTATTGAAGCAAGTGCAGACGGAAACGACCCGATTCCAGAAAAAATTACAATTGACAGAGCTGACCTTGATTACGATATCGTGCTTGAATATGACGATACAACAAACGAAAGCGGTAATACAAGCGGAACTCTTGCTACGCATTTCATGACAGAACCTGTATTTTCATACCTTGATGTACAGAAGTCACAGGATGCAACACAGGGATTCTTCGGACTTTACGCATATGCTGTTGTATATGCACATCCTGACGAAACACAGAAAGCTGCTGCAGGACTTGCAGAACCATTCTGTACAGTTTCAATGACAACTCTTGAGGGTGAAAGCCATACAATAAAAATCGGTAATCAACTTAATGTTGCTGACGGTAATTATTATGCTGTAATGCTTGATGATATTGATGTGATTTATGCGGTATCGGCAGACAGTCTTTGCTGGGCTACAATCACACCGGGCGACATTACTTCAAAGATGATTTTCGGTACTTACGTATGGGATATCGGAAAGCTTAAGATTGATGTAAACGGTGGAGAAAGTGTATTGTTCACAGGTAGCGGAACTTCACTTGATGATTATGAAGTTACAAAAAATGGTGAAAAAGCTGATGCTGCACGTTTCCAGGAGTTTTATCAGTATCTGCTTAAAACATCAGCAGAAGAATTTGTTGTTGATGAACAGGCACAGGGTGAGCCGACAGTTACAATCGAGCTTGAAACTCAGGATGGCAAGACAAACCAGATTGTTAAATTTTACAAGGCTGACGGTAAAAAGAGTCTTATCACAGTTAATGATGTACCATGTTTTAAGTGCCGTACAGCATATGTAGATCTGCTTATCGAAAATTTAAGCAAGTTTGACACAAATGAAGAATTTGTAATGAACTGGTAAATCAGACAAAAAACGACACACGAATATGATATAATGAGAGAAGTGCTGAAAATTCAGCGGCTTATATTAAAAGGGAGGGTATTAAAATGAGCAATAGTTTCTTTACATACAAGGGATTTCCTCTTGTAAGACATGACGACACAATATACTACGGAAATATGTCTGATGAGTATGTGATTATGCTTCAGATTCTTAAAAAAGAGAAGGTAAACAATCTTGATGTTGCAAGTAAAATCAAGATTTATCAGATGTCAACCGACCTGACACTTCCGCCAAACAAAGCAATTACAAAAACAAGCGAAAAGGAAAGCCTTTACGAAGCACTTGACCTTGCAAACGCATGGCTTAAAAGAACCGTGAAGGTTAATTGATTGCTAAAAACATCAAATTTATTGCAAAAACGACATTCTTTTTTGAATGTCGTTTTTGTTACTTAATCGTTTAAAAAATAATTATAAAAAACAACTTAAATACCGAAATTGCGCCAACTTAAAGGTTTAAGGTTAAATGATTTTAAAGTATACATCTTAAATATTATAAAAAACGCTTGTTTTGTGTTTAAAGTACACAAAATATCAATATCTTGTTAATTGAAACTTACGAATTTATAAAAAAACCTTGACAAATACTGGGATCAGTGCTATAATATAGACATAAAGAAAATCGAACAGGGATATATGTATATCAACAAAATCATTCAAATTCAATATTTGGCAAACTTATTGAAAGGTAAGGACGCAAAGCCAAGGGTCTAACCTGCATATAATGCAGCATGACAGCCGGTTGCACATTACAACATTCAGGTTGTATGTAGTAGCCGCTTTTCATTATTCAGAATGATTAAAGCGGTATTTTTGTTCCTTGTAACAATAATTGCCTTGTCTAAGAAGAAAGAAGGAAAATATTATGAAAAAGAATAAGTTAATGAAGGTTTCAGCAGTTTTAGCAACAGCTCTTATGGCAGCATCCGCAACAGGCATGACAACAACAGCTGATGGCATGAAGACATCAGAAGCGTTAAAGGGTACAGGCAGAACAACAAAATCTGCATCAAGAACAACAAGAAAAGCTAAGGGTGGCAGCTCAAAGTCATTTGACCAGGAAGATGAAGCTCAGGTATCTATGACTCTGTCAGGCAACGACGCTAAAGCCGGTGATATCGTTGAATTTGAACTTAGCTTTGAAACAGGCAATCAGTGTACATGTTACGATATGCTCATTGAATATGATGCGAGATTTGAATTTGTTGGCGTTGAAGGTGCAAAGGCATTCTGTGACTTTGAAGAAAACGGCAGAAAATTTGTATCTCTTGTAGGTTACGAAGTTTCACCATATCAGGATGGTCAGACAGTTGCTACAATCAAACTCAAGGTTCCAAAGGGAGCTGAAAATGACGACTATGAAGTAAGATTCAGCCAGGTTACAACATTCTCAACTGACTTTGCTGATTTTGAAAACTATAAGACAAACAACGCTGTTATCAACGTAACAGGCGGTGTTGAAAAGAAGCAGACAGATGGTCTCAGACTTAAAAACGTTACAGGTATTGCCGGTGATTCAGCTGTTGTACAGCTTATCCCACATTCAGGTAACAAGTGTGTAGCTTATGACCTTCTCATCGAATACGATTCAAGACTTTTACTTGAAGATAAGGACGTTGCAGGTGCTAACTCGTTCTGTATATTTGAAGCAGATGGTAAGTGTTATGTATCACTTGTTGGATATACTTCAGGTGTTTTTGCAGATGGTGATGTGGCAGCAGCTCTTAACTTCCACCTTCCACAGGATGCAACAGCAAGCGACACATATGAAGTAAAGATTAATACAGTAACAGACTTTTCATCAAGCTATGCTTCATTTGAAAACTTTGAAACAGAAAATGCTGTAATTTCAATTTATCAGTCATCAAGACCAAATGATAAATTCCAGGAACACAAGGTATTCAAGAAGTTTGCAGCAAACGGAACTCTTATCGGTTCAGCAGTTGGTATGCGTGGTGACGCTAACAACGATGGTAAGGCAGACGTAAGAGATGCAGCAGCAACTGCTATGTATTGTGCAACAAAGACAGGCGTAGATGATATGGGACAGTTCTTTGCAGACGTTGATGACAGCGGCAAGATGGACGTTAGAGATGCGGCTAAAATTGCAAGATATGTTGCAACAGGCAAGACTTCATGGGATAAGATTAATAACGGCAAATAATAAAAATTCAGGACTTTCTATTCATCACATCAATATAAAGGAAAATGAGCGTTTCGTTGAAGCGCTCATTTTTATGGAATTTTTTGGATATATGTAATAATAATTCTTAGTAAATATAGCTAAATATACAAAGTTTAGGTGAAATATCAGTGAAAAGTATAAAAGGTGTTGACAAATGCTTTGTTATGCGTTATAATAAAATCAAGCTTAAAGCTTAACTAATTTATTAAAATAATGGAGGAAATAAAATTATGAAAAAATATGTATGTTCAATTTGCGGTTACGTTCATGAAGGAGATGAAGCACCGGAAAAGTGCCCTATCTGTAATGCACCTGCTGCTAAGTTTACAGAAAGCAATACAGATGAAATGACATGGGCTGACCAGCATGTAGTTGGAGTTGCTGAAGGTGTTGACCAGGAAATTATTGATGGACTCAGAGAAAACTTCAATGGTGAATGTACTGAAGTAGGTATGTATCTTGCGATGGCAAGAGTAGCTCACAGAGAAGGTTATCCTGAAATCGGACTTTACTGGGAAAAGGCAGCTTGGGAAGAAGCTGAACATGCTGCAAAGTTTGCAGAGCTTCTCGGTGAAGTAGTAACAAGTTCAACAAAGAAGAATCTTGAAATGAGAGTTGCTGCTGAAAATGGTGCATGTGAAGGTAAGAAGAAGCTTGCTGCTAAGGCAAAGGAACTTAACCTTGACGCAATTCACGATACAGTACATGAAATGGCTAAGGACGAAGCAAGACATGGCTGTGCATTCAAAGGACTTCTTGACAGATACTTTAAATAATTAGCTTATTAACATATTTTTCTTCTTAATAACGAAAAAGGACCGCTGTAACGCGGTCCTTTTTTAATCCCAGCCTGCATTCGGGTCTGAGAAGATTTTTGAAAGATATACAGCAATTTTAGCAGCATCACGTACGTTAAGAGTACCATCAGCGTTTGCATCACCCATAGCACCTCCAAGTGAATCCTTGTAGCTTGGCATGTAATTTTTGTTGGTGCTTGAATTTGCAAGATATCGTGCAATCTGAGAGGCATCACGTACGCTTACTTTTCCGTCACTGTCAGCGTCGCCTCTTATACCGATACCAACAGGCATTTTGTCATAAATTTCTCCATCTGCATCGACAATACCGACGCTGTATTCCATATCGTCGTTTTTAACAGCTGAACCTGCAATAACAGCAGCAGTCACAGAGAAAAATATTAAAATAACAGAAATAATACATATTTTATTTATTACGGGTTTAAGTTTTTTTAACATACAAATACCTATCCTTTAAAAAATTCTTATTTTATAATAACATTTTAAGGGCTGAATGTCAATGTTTATACGGAAAAATTGTAGAAATATAATAAGCGGTCCTGTGACCGCTTATTTTTTCTTGTTGTAATGTTCAAAAGCTTCTTTTACAGTTCCGTCATATTCAACGATGCCATCACACAAATAAATTGCTCTGTCACATGTATCACTTACGCTGTTTACCGAATGGCTTACAAATAAAACGGTAATTCCCGAATCTCTCAGTTCTTTTATTTTATTTTCGCATTTTTTACGGAACTGTGCATCTCCGACGCTGAGTGCTTCATCAATAACAAGTATATCAGGTTTGATATTTATGTTGATTGCAAAGCCCAGACGCATTTTCATACCGCTTGAATATGTTCTGACAGGCTGGTCGATATATTCCCCGAGATTTGCAAATTCGATAATATTATCTTCAATCTGTGCTATTTCGCTATTGTCAAGACCTAAAAGGTAACATTTGAGCTGAATGTTTTCTCTGCCTGTCATATCCATAGAAAAGCCTGCTGTAAGTTCGAGAAGTGCTGCAACCTTTCCATTGACTGTAATGTTACCTGATGTTGCAAATGAAACACCTGTAATCATTTTAAGCAGAGTTGATTTACCAGCGCCATTTCTGCCGATAATTCCTACAGACTCACCCTTGTGAATTTCAAAGGAAATATCTTTGAGCGCCTGATGCTTTTTTACGCCCTTGTTATTTGTAAAAATAGCTTTAAAACGTGCTTTATCGTTTTTATAAAGGTAATATTCTTTGCTGACATGTTCAAATTTAATTACTGTTTCACTCATGTTTCAGCCTCCTTTTAAAGAATATCAGGAAGAATTTTTCTAAGCTTCTTGTAAAAATGACTGCCGATTAATATCAGTAAAATAAATTCAGCAAAGAAAATTATTGTTTCGGTCATATAATTGCTGTCGAAAATAAATGTATCATAAAGGAAGCTTTTTCTGTAGCCGTTTACAAAATAGTTGATAGGGTTTAAATACATTATTTTTTTGATAACAGGATTGGAAATGCTGTATGTGTCCCAGAAAACACCTGAAAGCCAGAAAAGACCCGTAATAACTGCATTTATGAGATTTTCAAAATCCTTACTGAAAGCACTCAGTGGTGCGGTTGTCCATGAAAGAACAAGGAAAAACGCATACATTAAGGGAAGATAGTAGAAAAACTGTAAATTATAAACACTTGGTCCGTAGCCTGCACAAAGCAGGATTATATACATAATTACGCACATTCCCACATGAATTATAAGTGAAGACATAGTGCAGAATGTCATTATGTTTGACACAGGAAAGGACAGCTTTGTAACAAACTGGCTGTTCTGTCTTATTGACCTTGAGCCGCCTACAATCATTTCGCTTATAAAAAACCATGGAATGTATCCTGAAAGCATAAAGATAAATCTTGGATATCCGCTTACAGAATTACCACCTTTTATTCCGACAGTAAATGCAAACCACAAAATAAAAAGTGTGAAAGAAGGTTTGATAAGCGCCCATAAAGGCCCCATAACTGCACCCTTATACTTTTTTATAAGGTTGTTTACCGAAAGCATCCATAATTTTTTTGCTTGTCCCCTGTGTTCTGTTATTATATCAACAAAACCGCTTACTGCATTAATTTTCATTTTTTTCTCCTTTTAAAGAGTTGCCAAAAATTCACTTTGCTTATTGTATCATAAATTCAGTTGTTTAGCAAGTATTATTACAGATTAAAAATTTCTTTTACTGTTCTTTCAGTGGAGTGTCCGTCTTCAACAGGGTTGTAACGCTTGTTGAACATTTTGATTGCTGAAGCGTATCTCATAAGACCGTTTCCACCTTTATACATATCTGAAAGAATGTCAGCAAGGGCTTTTTCAAGCTTTGCCTGGTCACTTGCTTGAATACCGGGCAGCATAGCTGTACCAAAATAAAAGTCACGTGCGTTTTCTTTGTAATCCTTAAAATCGTAAAAATAGAAAATCATAGGTCTGTTTAGATTTGCATAATCAAAAAATACGCTCGAATAATCTGTAATAAGAATATTGCTGACAAGATACAGGTCGTTTATGTCGTTATAATCAGATACATTTATTACAAATCCGTTGTATTTTTCAAAATCAAATTTATCTGCTATAAAATAGTGTGCTCTGAAAAGAATAACAATATTTTCTCCGAACTTTTCTTTCAAAGCGTCAAAATCCATGCCGATTTTAAGTGAATATCCATTACTGTCGTGCTGATTGTCACGAAATGTCGGACAGTAAAGCACGATTTTTTTATTATCCGGTAAATTAAGTGCCTGTCTTACTTTTTCAACATATTCTTCAGGGGTGTTGAAAAGAGCATCGTTTCTCGGATAACCCTGCTGTATTATTGCATCTGTTTTGCCAAGTGCCTCAAGATTAAATGCTGTTGTCAGCTTTTCAGTAGTGTAATCAGATGGTGAGATAAATTTGTGTATTTTTTTTGCATCACTTGTATACTCATTGTGAATTTCCTCAATCGTTGAGGTTGCATTACCTGCACACTCGATATCACAACCGAGCTTTTTCAGTGGAGTTCCATGCCAACACTGAATATATTTCTGGTCTTCTCTCGGTACAAAAAAATCGCGCAGCCTCGAATTGACAATCCATGTACCTGCTTTTGAGTAAGCTTCAAACGCTTCCTGACTGTCAAACTTTACAAGAGTTGTATTTTCCGGGAAATTTCTGTACGCATCTGTATCACGGAATACCCATACATATTTATAGTCTGCAAATTTATCGCATGAAAGCATATATTCGTAAATTGCTTTCGGACTGCATGAGTAGCTGCGACCCTGGAAACTTTCAAAAACCACAAGCTTCTGGTCGGTTTCGATATTTTCGGATATTTTTTCAAACTCTGCCGCTTTTTTGCTTATATATGCATTTTTGAAAAATTTATTTAAAAAAGGGATTTTTTTAAGAAATGATTTAAAATCCATTATTTTTCTCCTTTGTTATTTTCGTTGATTAAATTTAAAACTCTTTCACAGTTTTTATTATCGCAGTATTTGTTCAACTGCTGAGATAATTTTTTTCTTTCATTTGCAAAATCATCTTTTCCGCCTATTGTGTTTTTTATAAAACTTAAAAATTCACTGCCATTTGTGATTATATCACCTGGCATCATGCTAAGCGGGGTGTCAAACACAAAGCCTCTGTCAGAACCGTATTTATCCATATCGGATATAGCAAAACCTATAGGCCTGTCAAGGAGCATGTAATCAAAATAAACCGATGAGTAATCGGTGATAAGGCATGATGACATAGCAAGAAGTGAATAGAGATTTATGTTAAGTTTGTTTAATTTGTCGTTGTTTGCAAAGCCGATGTTTTCAAATTCGGAACAGGCTGATATGTCAAAAGAAGAAAGGGGGTGAAGTTTTACAATCATGCACCAGCCGTTTTCGCCGCATATTCTGTCAATTTCTGCAAGTTGTTCCATGCTGAGAATATCAAGCTCGCTGCCTTCATTTTCACGAAATGTCGGAAGCCAGAGAATCATTTTTGAAAATTTTGCGTTGCTGCCGACAAGTGTTGATTTTGCTTTCATTTCATCTTCGGCAGGAACAGGCGTCAGCATTTTGTCAGTTCTTGGCTGACCACATATAAAAATCTGTTCATCTGTTGCATTGAAAGACTTTTTCATTATATTACGGAAAAACTCTGATGTACAGAGAAGATGTGTAAAGTAGTTGTAGTCGGTTTTTTCATGACCCTTTATCATATTTCCGATTTTTTTAAGCGGCATACCATGCCATAGGTTAACTACAATCTGATTTTTTGACGGTTTTACAGGATATTTCCCGAAACAGTAAAAACAGTATTTACTTTTGAAAAATTTAAAAAGCCCTTTTACTGTACTCACATAGTGAACGTTTTTTTCAGCATTTTTGATATATTTTTCATAGTCGCCAACACTTACAACAATTTTGTATTTTTCGTTGTATCCGTTGTCAATAAGGTGGTCAAACATAGCCTTTACGTTGTCGTAAAAGCCGAGGTTTGAGTATATGAAAATTGTTTTGTTATCCTTTTTTATAAGTCTGTTTATGATGTTTAAAAAACTCCAGACCTTTCTCGGCATTTTCTGAAGTAATCCCATAATTATTTCCTCAGTATTTTAGAATAGAAAAACATTCTGATTTTGTTCGGTACAATTGCAAAAACAATATGTGCTGTGCAGGATATTATGTAATCCTTAAAACTGCAAAAGCCTGCATTCTTCATTTTTTTGCGGAAGTGCAGAGCATCAAGGGTATAAGAAAATCCACCTCGTCTTTTGTAAAGCTCAGAGCCGCTTCTCATATATAAAACACTTTCCTGTACGTTGTAACCCTTACAGCCGTTTCCGAGCATACGAAGCCACAGCCAGTAGTCCTCAAAAAAAGGACAATGCTCATAGTTTCCGGCAAGGTAAACCTGTTGTTTGCGAAATGTAACGCAAGGGTGATTAAAAGGATTGCGCTTTTTTGCGTATTCTTTTATTTCTCTGTCGGTTTCGGGAAGATTTTTTATTGCTGTTACATTTGAAATGCTGTCGGTAAATTCTTCAATGATACCACTTACTATATCAACCTGGTATTTTTTCAATGCTTCGAGCTGGAGTGCCATACGCTCAGGCTTTGCAATATCATCGCTGTCCATTCTTGCAACGATATCATGTTTGCAGTAGTCAAGACCTGCTGAAAGTGCCTTGCCAAGTCCTGAATTGACATCGTTGTAGATGACATTCAAAACAGGAAATTTATACTTTAGGCGTTCTATTTCAAGATAAAGTTCATCTGTAAGCCTGCCATCGCAATAAAGTACAAAATCATTTGGAGGTATAGTCTGATTCATCATACTTGTAACGCTTTCACGCAGGTTTTGCGGTGACTCTTTTTTATAAACCGACATAAGTACAGAATACATAACCATACCTCCTTTCTTTTAAAATTTAAGTATTATGCAAGTGCAGCTTCGAGTGTTTCTGGGTTTTCAATATTTTTAGCATCTGCACCCTTGATTGTTTTCTTTACAAGACCTGTTAAAACCTTGTTCGGACCAAGTTCAATGAATTTGTCAATTCCTGCCTTTGTCATTGCGTCAAGCTCTGATGTGAAGCGAACAGGTGAAACCATGTGCTTTGCAAGGATTGAAGGCATATCAGAGAAGTCCTTGAGTTCTTCGCCTGTTACATTTGAATAGAATGCAACATTCGGAGTGTTGAATGTAATATCCTTTACTGCTTCATAGAATTCGTCAGATGCGCCCTGCATAAGCTTTGAATGGAATGCTGCAGAAACCTTGAGTGGTACTGCTCTTGCCTTCTTTTCGGCAAATATTTCAACAGCCTTTTCACAAGCGGCCTTTTCACCTGCAATAACTGTCTGAGCAGGAGAGTTGTAGTTTACAGGTACAACATATCCGTCAACGCTTTCGCATACAGCTTCGATTTCTTCAGGTGTAAGCTTCATTACAGCATACATAGCGCCCTCAGTTTCCTTACCCGCCTTGTCCATCGCAGCAGCTCTTGCCTTGATTACCTTGAAACCGTCTTCAAGAGTAAGCATACCTGATGCAACCATAGCGGCATATTCGCCAAGTGAATGTCCTGCAACAGCGTCAAATGTAATACCGTTTTTCTTTGCGGCCTCAAAGCAGAGAAGTGACATAGCCATAATTGCCGGCTGTGAGTTGCATGTCTGTGAAAGTTCTTCTTCAGTCCCCTCAAACATTACTTTTTTCAGGTCATAACCTAAAATTTCCTGTGCTTTATCAAAAATATATTCAAATTCGGGATTGGCTTCAAGAAGTTCCTTACCCATACCACAATACTGCGAACCTTGTCCGGAAAATAAAAATGCTGTCATAAAATATATACCTCTTTCTTGAAAAAATGTGTAATTGCACAAATGAATGCACAATTTATTATGCAAAATGTAACGATTTGGAAAAATGCCAAATAAATATCAATTATTACATTGCAAAATTTTGAAAAATATACTATAATGAAAAATGATAATTTATGCTGTGAATAGTATATCTTCATATACTATAATACCATAATTTTCAACGAAATACAATGGCAGGAGGAATTTTTTTGCTGGGAATTAAAATTTTAGGTACAGGCGGATATCTGCCTAAGAGAAAAATCACAAATGCAGACTTTGCAGAAATTGTTGATACAAGCGATGAATGGATAAGAACACGTACAGGAATGAATGAAAGATATGTTTCTGACGGTGAGCCGACATGGTACATGGGACTTATGGCTGCACAGGAAGCTATCAAGGCAGCAGGAATTTCTGTGGAAGATATCGGTGTTATCATTGATACAAGCGTATCACCTGACTATTATACACCATCAATGTCATGTGTTATCCAGGGTAAGCTTGGTGCTGTAAACGCCATGACAATTGACGTTAACTGTGCATGTGCAGGCTGTGTTTATGCTATCGATATGGCAAAGAGATACCTCCAGACAGATGAAAATATAAAATATGCTTTGGTAATAGCAAACGAAAACTTAACAAAGATTACCGATTACAGCGACAGAAGTACATGCGTACTTTTTGGTGACGGTGCTGCAGCTATGGTTATTGAACGTGCTGAAGCTATGTATTCAAGCTATCTTGGTGCAGACGGAACAGGCGCAAAATATCTGTTTGCCCGTTCTATCCCACCGGCAAACGCATTTATGACAGGCGAAGGCAAGGTTGATGATGAATTCCCTGAATCAAATTCACATTATCTTTATCAGGACGGCAGAGAGGTTTACAAGTTTGCCACAAAGGCACTTCCTAACGCTCTTACAAAGGCTGCTGAGAAGATTGATTTTGATTTGAATGAACTCGACCATATCATTCCACATCAGGCTAATGTGAGAATCATTGAAACTGCCGCTAAAAATTTAGGTATTTCAATGGATAAGTTTATAATCAACCTTGACAAGCACGCAAATACGTCAAGTGCATCAATTCCGATTGCCCTTGATGAAGCTGTAAAAGCAGGAAAAATCAAAAAGGGCGACAAGGTAGGCTTTGTAGGTTTTGGTGCAGGTCTTACTTTCGGTGCAATTATTTTCGAATTTTAAAAGAGAGGAAAAACTATGACAACTCGTATTACAGAATTACTCGGAATCAAGTATCCGATTATACAGGGCGGTATGGCATGGATTGCAGAAAGCACTCTTGCTGCTGCCGTATCAAACGCAGGTGGTCTTGGTCTTATTGCAGGCGGTTCTGCTCCGATCGACTATCTCCGTGACCAGATCAGAAAGACAAAAGAGCTTACAGATAAGCCTTTTGGTGTGAATATTATGCTTATGAGCCCTAATGCAGAAGAACTTGCACAGCTCGTAATTGACGAAAAGGTTCCTGTTGTTACAACAGGTGCAGGTAACCCTGGTAAGTTTATGGCAGCATGGAAAGAAGCGGGAATCAAGGTTATTCCTGTAGTCCCTTCAGTTGCTCTTGCAAAGAGAATGGAAAGAGCAGGAGCTGATGCTGTTGTTGCAGAGGGTACAGAATCGGGCGGACATATCGGTGAAAACACAACAATGTGTCTTGTGCCACAGGTTGTTGACGCTGTTGAAATCCCTGTTATTGCGGCAGGCGGTATCGCTGACGGCAGAGGTGTTGCGGCATCAATCATGCTTGGTGCAGAGGGTGTTCAGGTAGGAACAAGATTTTTGGCATCTGAAGAATGTCAGATTCATGAAACATATAAAAACCTCGTTGTTGACGCAAAGGATACAGACAATGTCGTAACAGGCAGAACAACAGGCCATCCATGCAGAAATGTTAAAACAAAGTTTGCAAAAAGACTTGCTGCTGATGAAATGAAGGGCAATATCACTCCTGATGAGTTTGAGGAAATTACACTTGGCTCACTCAGAAAGGCTGTTCAGGACGGTAATCTTGAAGAAGGTTCATTTCTCTGCGGACTTATTGCAGGTATGGTAAATGATGTAAAGCCTTGTAAGGAAATTGTTGAAGAAATGTTTGTGGAAGCAGAAAAGCTTCTCTCAAAATAATCGGAGGTAAACAAAATGGCAGTAGCTTTAATTACAGGTTCGTCAAGAGGAATCGGTGCGGCAATCGCACTCAGACTTGCTCAGGACGGATTTGATATTGCTCTCAATGATTTGAATGATAGCATGTTTGAAGATAATGATATAGTGGATAAAATAAAGGCAACAGGGGTAAAGTGTGAAACATTCTGTGCAGACGTTTCAGATTATGCACAGTGTGAGGAAATGGTAAATGCTGTCAAGGACAGCCTCGGCGGACTTGATGTACTTGTAAACAATGCAGGTATCACAAAGGACGGTCTTATGGCGAGAATGTCAGAAGAACAGTATGACGTTGTTATCAGCGTAAACCAGAAGAGCGTATTCAACATGATGAAGCTTGCAGGTAAAATCATGATGAAGCAGAGAAGCGGCAGAATGATAAATCTTGCGTCTGTTGCAGGTCTTTACGGCAATCCCGGACAGATTAACTACTCAGCATCAAAGGCAGCTATCATCGGTATGACAAAGACAGTAGCAAAGGAACTCGGTTCAAGAAATGTTACTGTAAACGCTGTTGCACCGGGATTTATCAAAACTCCTATGACAGATAAGCTTACAGAAGAACAGAGAAATGCAATGCTTCAGCTTATCGCTATGAAGCGTTACGGACTTCCTGAAGAAATTGCAGGTGTTGTATCATTCCTGGCGTCAAGTGATGCAAGTTATGTTACAGGACAGGTAATTGAAATTTCAGGCGGACTTTCAATGTAAACAGGACTTTTAAAGTTCGGGAAAGGATATAAAACAATGAGCAGAAGAGTTGTTATTACAGGACTTGGAACAGTTAACCCACTGGGAAACAATGTACCTGAGTTCTGGGAAAATATAAAGCAGGGTAAATGCGGTATTTCAAAGATTGAAAAGTTTGACGCATCTGATATCGGCATTCATGTTGCAGGACAGGTTCAGAACTATGATGCACTTGAATGCGGTAAGCTTGAAAAGAAAGAGCTCAGAAACATGCAGCTTTACACACAGTATGCTATTTCAGCAGCTTGTGAAGCTTTAAAGGACAGCGGTACTGACTTCAAGGATATCTCACCTTATGAAGTGGGTGTTCTTATCGGTGTTGGTATCGGTGGTATTGAATTTATCGAACAGCAGTATTCAAAGATGCTTGACAAGGGTGCTACAAAAATTTCACCATTCTTCGTACCTATGATGATTGGTAACATGGCGGCAGGTGAAGTGGCTATCAAGCTTGGTTTCAAGGGTGATAACTACTGCACAACAACAGCA